>MNWR01000096.1 GCA_001872725.1 Proteobacteria bacterium CG1_02_64_396
CCGTTCCATCGGCGGCGTTCACCACCAGCCTGGGGCTGCCCAGGTGGTCGGAAACAATCCGGTAGGTGACCCCGCCGCGCACCAGGTAATCGGGCACGTTGGCCTTTGAGCCGTAAACGAACAGGGAAACCACATTCCCCGCCCCATCCAATTCCGCCACCGGGTTGAGTTGATCCTGGTAGAGGAAGCCTTGGGTGAGCACCCCATCCACCTTCTTGCCCACCCGGCGATTGCGGCCGTCGATGATGTATTCGATGACGCGCCCAGTGGGCAACACCACCTCGGTCAGATTGCCAGGCAGGTCATAGGTATAGGTCGTTGTCCCGGATGGGGTGGTCTTGTGGCCCTCTATCTCGGCATGGCCGCGCTGGACAACAGCTCGGGCGATTATCGGGGCACGAAAAGCCCAAGACACGTCAACACCCGCGCCAAGGCGGCCATGATGGTCGCCGTGGATCGCCACCGGAAATGGGTGCCGGAATCCAAGCGCTACTACGAGAAAAAGCGGGCCGAAGGCAAAACCCACAACCAGGCCATCCGGGCCTTGGTACGGCATCTTTGCCGGGTCATTTTCAACATGCTCAAGCGGGGGCGGGAGTACGAAATCAGGGGCTGAAAAACGCTAAATCGGCTTGAAAATTCCAGCGGGATGTTCAGGTCTTGACATGCAATATTTTCGTCAGAGGCAGGCCCGTTTACTCGCGGAGTACCGGATTCCCAGAGGGAAGCGGTGATTCGAGGGAAGAATGTGGCATGTCAAGACCTGACCCCGATGCCTCCTGTGAGGCATGCGGCATATCAAGATCCGACTTCCACGTTTGCGTGAAATTAAATGCCCTCTCATCAAAATAAAATAACTACAGGCAGCTCTAAAGCCAATACAACTATAAATGCTATAGCAAAAAACACCGCATTGCTTTTTCCTAGCAACATTAAATGGAAGACCAACGAGTATAACAACCCATTTAGTACAGAAGCGATTAGCGCTAAAGCCAATGAAATTGCGGTACCAAAATAATACGTGCCTACCATGAGCACGTTGAACGGACCAATAATTAGTGTAAGTTTTGCGGGTAAATAAACACCGCATGCCAACCCTGACACCAATAATAAATTGGCTGCAGTTGCTACAATGGCAATCTTTTTAGCTGTTCTATATGCCTTACTGCACCGGGCATTCATTTGATGATTTCTCTTTGTTGAGTTGATCGATTGTATCAAACAAGCCTTCCGGTGTATTTATCGATGAATCAAAGTGGATTCCAGCAGCTGCCAGAGCACCCCTAACAAAGTCCACGCAGCTGTTATCATCAAGGTCGTACGGCCCAGGGGTAACTATATGAGTATTTATGTACTCGCTGAGTATTTGATCTTGGATGCTGTTCGTGTCGATCACTAAGGTTCTTTGGACTTTCATTAAATCATCGACATGTACTTCCCCTGCAACAGGATATAGCGCCAATGTATTAACTGTAGATGCGCTTGATGCAGGGTATTTCCCATATGTGATGGGGGTATTTGAGCCGATTCCAATATGTCCGAATGGGTTTAATGGTGACCCTTGATAAAATGAAACTCTAGTGTAAAGACCTAGAGCATCAATAAAAGATAAAGGATCCCCCAAAACATACCCATACAAATTCCCATCCCCACCCGCAAACAAAATGGGATCCTTCGCCGTCCACCGTCCCGTTTGCGGATCGTAATCCCGAGCTCCAAAGCGAATCAGCCCCGTATCCCGATCATCGATCCCGCCCGCAAAACCAAACGGTTGGAAGCCGGGGTTGCTGTCGTACAGCACATTCCCCCATTCGTCGTAATCGATCCGCTGCACCACATTGCCGTCGGCAGCATTCACCACCAGCCGTGGGCTACCCAAATGATCGGAAACGATTCGGTAGGTGACCCCGCCCTTCACCATGTAATCGGGCACGTTGGCCTTGGAGCCATAAGCGAACAGGGAAACCACATTCCCCGCCCCATCCAGCTCCGCCACCGGCTCCAATTGGTTTTGGTAAAGGAAGCCCTGAACGAGCACCCCATCCACCTTCTTGCCCACCCGGCGATTTCGGCCATCGATGATGTATTCAATCACCCGACCATCAGGCAGCACCACTTTGGTCAGATTGCCGAGTAAGTCGTAGGTGAACGTTGAAACTTGTGGATTCCCGTTTGCACGGGAATGACGCTGCAAAAGCTCCCCATTTTTCGTATAGGTGTAGGTGTTCCCCGCGTAATTGAGCAGCCGGTCTTGAACGTCCACCGTCGCCGTGATCGGTCCAAAGCGATCAAAACCACCCACCCGATTGCCGTTGGCGTCGAAGCTATAACTCGCCACCACCGCCCCGTTTTCCCTCACCTCCACCAGCCTGCTCGCCACGTCGTAGCCGTAACCGTAGGTGGTGGTCACCCCTTGAATCGTCTCACTTTTCTGCACGATGCGGCCCAGCAAATCCCGCACGTAGGTGGTGCTGATCAGGGCACTCCCGGCACCAACGGCGGCAAAACTGGCCACCTCGTTGTAGCGGTTGTAACCCTGGGTGGTGGCCACTAGCCCCAGCGCCGTCCCCACCAGATTGCCGGTGTAATCCTGCCGCGTCAGCAATAAATCGCCCGCTTGCAACAACGCCCCATCGTCGTTGTAGCGGTAATGGGTGGTTTGTCCACCGGCGCTGATGCTGCCCAGGCGCAGGTTGGCGTCCAGGGCAAAACCCACCGCGCCGCTCACCAACCCGCTGCTCACCTCCAGCACAGGCACCGGGCCATCGTATTGGTAATCCAGGGTTTGGGCCGCGCCGCCGGTATCGACCCGCCGAATCTGTTGCGGCAGCCCCTGCCCGCCGCAACTGCTGCATGTGCTGGCCCCGTAAACGATGTTCAGGCTGACATCGGGTAGCAACAAACTGTCCATGCGTCCGGCGGCGTCGTAGAAGAATTGCAGCGCCTGACCGTCGGGGCGGTCGATGCGGGTGGGTTGTTTGGCCCGGTTGTAGTGGTAGCGGGTGGCGGCGTCGAAGGGGCCAACTCCGGGTGGCTGGTAACCGGTGCTGCCATTAACGGCGTCGTAGTCGAAGCGGTGTTCCGGGCGACCGGGTGGCGTCAGCCCCACCAGATTGCCGTTGCCATCGTAGCGGTACAAGACGGTGCGGCCATCGGGAAGGGTTTGGCTCGTCACCCTACCGACGGCGTCGTATTCGTAACGGACGGTTTGGCCTCGGGGGGGGGTCGCGCTGGGCGACAACTTGGGTGAAATGCGCCGGTATATGGGTCCGATCCTACGGCGACATCGCTCCTTCCAATCATCCTGAAATTGTCGGGGACAAACCGCACAGGGCACATTGCGACGACCGGCTCTGCTCGTTCGCGCTCACCACAGGTCGCATCGGAGGATCGGCACAATTGAAAGGGGGCATGCCGGTTGTTCCTCCATTTCATCACAGCCCCGACCACTCCAGTTCATCACACGCCAACCCAACATCCTTTCCACACAAGTGGGCCACAAACCAACCGCCAGCCCAAGACTCGCCCAAATTGACATTCAACTGTCGGCCCTCCCCCTTTTTGCGCATAATCCTGAGCATCGTTGATCCGAAACCCAAATATCGGACCACATACTCCTCGTCAACCAGGCCTTTCGTCCCCATGTCCGAACCCCTATTGCTCAACTTCAACCTTTTGGTTGAATCCCCCGCCGATCCCCAAGCCCTGCTCAACGACGGCTTTCGCGGCGATGGCATCCGCATCACCCGGCGCCATTTGCTCACCCTCGATTCCGTCTGCCTGATTTCGGCCCACCTGCGGGTTAAAGGGGAGGAGCACCAGAGCGCTTACGAACAGGCGATGGCCCGGATCGACACCACTTTTGCCGGGGAAGGAATTGCGGTGCGTAGCCGCCCGGCCAGCCCCGGCGGCCGCATGATCGCCCTGGTGATGGCGCCGCGCATTGGTGGTCAAGCGCTGAAGGAAACCTGGGCTGCGCTGGACCGTGAGGGGTACGGCATCACCGGACACCGCTGGTTGTCGCAGCGCGACGAAGTCCAAGCGCTGGAGTTTCAAATTGAAGGGGCGCCGGTCGAGCCTGCCGAATTGACCCAGCGGCTGCGTCCCTGGGCCGAAGCGCAGGGGATCGACTTCATCGTTGTTCCCGAGGGGCGGGAGCGGCGGCGCAAGAAATTTCTGGTCATCGACATGGATTCGACCCTGATTCGGCAGGAGTGCGTTGACGAATTGGCCGCATATGTGGGCAAGCGGGATGAAATCAGCGCCATCACCGCCCGGGCCATGGCGGGGGAACTCGACTTCGAGACCTCTTTGCGCGAGCGGGTCCGCGCCCTCAAAGGGCTGACCGTCGCCGACATCGATAAGGTGTATGAAGAGCGGATTACCCTGCAACCGGGCGCAGAGCGGATGGTGGCGGCACTGCGCGGCGCGGGGATCGCCACCTGTCTGGTCTCCGGCGGCTTCACCCTCATCGCCGACCGCATTCGGGATCGCCTGGGGCTCAACGACTCGGTTGCCTGCACCCTCGAACTTGACGAAACGGGGACGCTGACCGGTGAAATCAAAGGGCCGGTGATCGATGCGTCCATCAAACGCAAGGCGGTTCAGGCGGTGGCCGATCAGGTCGGCGCCGATGCCCGCAGCGAGGGGATCGCGGTGGGGGATGGCGCCAACGATCTGCTCATGCTGCAGGCGGTCGATGCCGGGATTGGTTTTCATCCCAAACCACTGCTGATCGAGCAGGCTCCCTACACCATCGCCCGCGCACCGCTCGATGCGCTCCTGTACGTGCTTGGCTACAGCGACGAAGAGATCGACCACCTCATTAGCGCCCCCATCCCCACCCCCAGTCCCCGTCGCCCCCGCCGCCGTCGCCCGGGTCGTGGCAGAGGCGCCGAGGGTGAGGCGTCGGCCAACGATGGAGCGGCCAGCGAGGCGGCAAGCCAGCCCGCCGCCACCAGCGAAGCCTCTTAAACCAGCGACAACGTAGCGTTGCGAAAGGCCGCCCCCAGGGCGGCTTTTTCGTTGATGCCCCCTTTTCCATCCCTGCCCACCCCGGTTTAATCCATTCTGTTACCATGGTCGGATGTTGTTTCGCACACCCGACGTGCCCTGCAAAATGGAGAACATCTGGATGAAGCCAATCCACGGAATACCCTCCGAATCCCTGTAAACAACTGGAAAATGTTTATTTCGGTATAGCGGTACCGAATACGTTGACACTCCCCTATTTCGGAATTAGGGTTCCACTTTATAAGAAGTACGGAGGTCCACATGTTGAAGATCTCGGACGCTACCAATCTGGCGATGCACGCCATGGTTTACATCGCCGCCGTCAAGCACGGCGATCCGGTGCCCGTGGGAGAAATCGCCCAGGTTCACGGTGTCTCTGAGGCTCATCTGGGCAAGGTTTTGCAGCGTCTGGTCAAACTCGGATTACTCAAGTCGCGCCGTGGCCCCAAAGGGGGCTTCACTTTGGGCAAAGAGGCGGGGGCAATCACCCTGCTCGATATTTTCGAGGCGATAGAGGGTCCGGTGACCCCCATCGATTGTCTGCTGACCCGGCCCATCTGCGATGGGGGGCCCTGCATCATGGGGGGGCTGCTCAAGTCGGTGTACCGACAGGTGTTCGAACACCTCTCCACCACCCGGCTGTCGAGTTTTGTTCCTACCGAGGGTGGCGACCTGGAGCCCTGTTTTCCTGAAGGGGAGACCTGCGTCACCTGTGCCCCTCCAGCCACAACCAAGCCGTTTCCGATTCCGGTTCGTCCGGATTTTTAAGTCGCCGATCCTGGGTTCGCTCCCCGGGTCGGTGTCATCCTCGGCGCTTCGCATCTGTTGCGCAGGCCGTGGCCATCCACCTTCTTCGAGGAGCCGAACATGAGCATGTACTGCAACCAATGTGAGCAAACCTCCAAAGGGGTCGCCTGCACCGAGTCGACCCCCGCCCCTTGTGGTAAGAACCCTACAGTAGCTGCCCTGCAAGACATGCTGGTCTACGGTCTCAAAGGGATCGCTCAGTACGCCACCCGCGCTCGTACCCTTGGCGCCCGCGATGCCGAAATCGATTCTTTCGCCCTCGAAGCACTGTTTCTCACCATCACCAACGTCAACTTCGACGAAGAGGCCAACGCCCGCTTCGTCTACCGCGCCGCTGAGTTACGCGACCGGGCTCGCGCCATGTATCAAGCAGCCTGCGAACGAGCCGGTCAGGCCGCCGAGACCCTGAGCGGCCCCGCTGCCTGGAGCCCGGCCTCCGACATCGCTGGTTTGGCCGAGCAACACGAAACCTTGGCCAACCTCAAAGCACGCCGCGACGCCATCGGTGTGGATCTGGCCGGTCTCGAAGAGATGGCGCTGTTCGGCCTCAAAGGTATGGCCGCCTATGCACGTCACGCCGAAGAGCTCGGGCTGAAGGACGAAGAGGTCTACGCCTTCACCCACCAGGTGCTCGATTTCCTGACCCGCGACAACGGTCTGGACGATCTGGTCGGCATGAACCTGGAGATCGGTCGGGTCAACTTCAAGGTGCTGGGGATGCTCGACGCTGCCAATACCGGCGCCTACGGCGACCCGGTCCCCACCGAGGTCTCCACTTCAGCCAGGGCGGGCAAGGCGATCCTGGTTTCGGGCCACGACCTGAAGATGCTCGAAGAGCTGCTCAAGCAGACCGAGGGGACCGGCGTCAACGTCTACACCCACTGCGAGATGCTCCCCGCCCACAGCTACCCCGGCCTGAAGAAATACAGCCATTTGGTCGGCAACTTCGGCGGCGCCTGGCATGCCCAACAGAAGGAATTCGCCCAGTGGCCCGGCGCGATCCTGATGACCACCAACTGCATCATCGAGCCCAAGGATTCCTATAAAGACCGCTTCTTTACCGCCGGTCCCGTGGGCTGGCCCGGTCTGCAACATGTCGAAAACAACGATTTTTCACCCCTGATCGCCGCTGCCCAAGCCGCCCCCGGCTTTTCTGAGGACGAAGCCGAGGGTAACAAGCTTCTGTGCGGCTTCGGCCACAACACGGTGATGTCGGTGGCTGGAACCGTGATCGAAGCGGTCAAGGCGGGGGCGCTCAAGCATTTCTTCTTGATTGGCGGTTGCGACGGCGCCAAGAAGGATCGGGAATACTTCACCGATCTGGCGACCTCCGCCCCCAAGGATTCGGTGGTATTGACCCTGGGCTGCAAGAAATTCCGCTTCAACGACAAGCAGGCCGAATTCGGCGACATCGGCGGCATCCCCCGCCTGCTCGACATGGGTCAGTGCAACGACGCCTACTCGGCCATTTTGGTCGCCTCGGAGCTGGCCAAAGCCTTCGAAACCGACGTCAACTCCTTGCCTCTTTCGCTGGTGATCGGCTGGATCGAACAAAAGGCGGTCTGCATTCTGCAAACCTTGCTCTACCTGGGGATCAAGAACATCCGCCTCGGCCCCGGCCTACCCGCCTTCGTCTCCCCTGCCGTCCTCAACGTTTTGGTCGAAAAATTCAACATCACCCCGTTGGGAGATGCCCAAAACGACCTGCAGGCGATGCTCGCCTCGTAAAAGTCACCGTTTCCCTCTCAGGGGGATATGCACCAACTTGGCCGCCCCTCGGGGCGGCCTTTTTTTGGGATTCGATCCCCTACGGTAATGGAATGTCGGTTTCGAGACGCGGGAGGGTAGAAATGTCGCGGGGATGTTCGTATTGTGTCGATTAAGGTCATAAACTGGATTAACCGGGCTATTCAACGTGATCGAAAACCACGATCAATCCATTCGACGCGTCGCTGCACACCAATGCCCGTTCCACCACTGCAAAAGAGGCGAGTCATGAAACATCGCGGCATCCTTCTAGGACTGTTCGGGGCCTTCTTGACGACATTCATGGGGTGGGGGGCAACCGCCCAGGCCGATGCCAAGATGGGCGAGGCGATTTTCAGCACCATGTGCATCGCCTGCCATCCAAAACCGGGGACCGACGACGCTCATTTCAAGGCCCGCGCCGGGGTCGAACTTCGGGGGGTTTACGGCGGCGAATCCTCCATCGGGCTGGGTTTGATGACCGAGGAGCGGCTCAAGACCTTCATAACCAATCCAAAATCGCTTAAACCCGACACTCAGATGGTGGGAATGCCGCTCGATCCCACGGGTTTGCAAGATGTCGTCGATTACCTGGCCACCCTCGAAGACCCCGATACCGTCGGCGTACCCCACCAAATCCGCGTCTGCATGCGTTGTCACAACACCGACGCCACCATGAAAAAGAAGGTGGGCCCCCCCCTGTTCGGCGTCTTTGGACGCGCGCCCTCCATCGAGGGTGTGCCCTTCAAGCTTTGGGACGAGGCGGCATTGAATTCCTGGATTTCGGACCCCGCCAAGGTTAAGCCCCAAACCAAGATGAAGTTCCCCGGTTTCGACAACCCCACCGACCGTAAGGTGGTCATCGACTACCTGAAAACCCTCAAATAATCCAACCGCCCCCCCTACCCGCTGGGAGGGGGGGCGACCTTCCACGATGACCTTCGCGCCCTCGCCCCTCCGACAGCGTCTTACCTACCTGCTGGCCTTTACTGCGGTGGGGGGGCTGTTTATTGGGTTGGGGCTGTTCATGCTGCTGGCGCAGTGGAACGAGCAGGAGCGCATCGAATCGGGACTCGCACGCTACGCCGCCGTACTTGAACTTGAGGCGGTCGCGGTTTTGGATCTGAACGATCCCATTGCCGCCAGCCGCCTGTTGCGCCAGCGGCTCGCCCCCTCCCCCATCGCCCAGGCCGCCCTCTACATGGCGGATGGCAACCTCCTGGCCCATTGGGGTCGCCTCACCCCCCCCCGCCACGCCCCCTCGTTGGGCATGCACAGTTTCTGGTCCGGGGTTTCGCTGGCCGAAACGATCTACCGCGACGACCGCCCCATCGGCACGTTGTACCTTGAAACGCCGCGCCAGCCCTTGGGGGACAACGGCGCCACCTTGATCTTGATGGTTGTGTTTGCGGCGGGCGGTTTGATTGGGGTGATCCTTTGGCGCCCCCCCCTCCTGGTGCGCCGCCTCGATGGGGTGTTGACCGCCCTTCATCACCGCCTTGCCGCCCCCACCAAGTCCCCTCCTCCCCCTTTCGCCCCCAGCGGCGTGGCTGAACTCGACCGCTTGGTGCATCAGGCCGACGACCTGAACCGCCAGGCGCTGAGTGGCGACCGCCAGCAAATGCAGCAGACCGAGGCATTGCGTAGGGAGCTGGAGCAGTCGCGCCAAGCGCTGGAACAGCAAAGCCGGGATGAAGCGGTGGTGCGCGACAGCGAGGAGCGGTACCGCCGCCTGGTCGAGATCTCCCCCAATGCGGTCATTGTTCATAGTCAGGGGATCGTGACCTTCGCCAACCCCTCCGCCGCCCGGGTCATGGGGGTGAGCGATCCGGCCGAGTTGTTGGGGCGCAACGTCATGGACCATGTTCATCCCGACGACCGCCCCACCGTTGCCGAGCGCATCCGCCAGGCGATGAGCGAGGATCGCCCCACCGAGTTGATCGAGGAGCGCTTGGTGCGGGCCAATGGCGAGCTCTTCCCCGCCGAGGTGATCTCGACCCCGTTTCAGTTTGGCGATCATCGCTCGGTGTTGGTGGTTTTCCGCGATCTGTCGGAGCGCCGCCGCTCTGAGGAGCAATTGCAACGGCTGTCGCAATACGATCTGCTCACCGGATTGCCCAACCGGGGCTTTTTTCAAGAGCGGCTTGAGATGCACCTGGCCGGACTCAGCAAAACCCGGCTGCGCTGCGCCCTGATGATGATCGACCTGGACCGTTTCAAGGTTATTAACGAAACCCTGAGCCACGCGGCGGGCGATGCGATCCTGGCCATGGTGGCGCAACGGCTGGTCGAGTGTTGCCAGAACACCGAGGCGGTCGTGACCCGGCTGGGGGGGGACGAATTTGGGGTGATTCAACCCAGGGTTCGTCGCCCGCTTGAGGTGGCGATCCTGGCCGAGCGGATCCTCGCCGCCCTGGGGCAACCCTTCGCCGTCGAGGGCAAAGAGTTGCTGCTCGGCGCCAGCATCGGCATCACCCTGGCCCCCACCGACGGCGAGGATGGGGCGACCCTGATCCGCAACGCCGAATCGACCATGTACCACGCCAAGGAGCGGGGACGGAACAACTTTCAGTTCTTCGACGAGTTGATGAACACCCGGGCCTCCAAGCGGATGGCCATCGAGGCGAGCCTGCGCACCTCGATCAAGAACGGCGATTTTGAGCTCTATTTTGAACCCAAGGTGGCATTGAGCACCGGCAAGGTGGTGGGGGTGGAGGCGTTGATCCGCTGGCACCACCCCGAATTCGGGATGTTGCCCCCGGTTCAGTTCATCTCGATTGCCGAGGAGACCGGATTGATCCGTCCCTTGGGGGATTGGGTCTTGCAGCGGGCCTGCGAACATGCGGCGCAATGGGATCGTTGGGGTTGGCCGCCACTGCGCATCGCGGTCAATCTCTCGGCCCGGCAGTTCATGCAGGACTCCCTGATCGAAAGCGTGCGCAACGCCATCAACGATGCCGGGATCGATCCGGGGCGGATCGAGCTTGAGCTGACCGAATCGGCGGTGATGGAGCACGGGGAGCAAACCATCTCGACCCTGTTGCAGCTCAAAGAGATGGGGGTGCGGCTGGCCATCGACGATTTCGGCACCGGCTTTTCATCCCTGAGTTACCTCAAGCGTTTTCCGCTGGACACCCTCAAGATCGACCGCTCCTTCATCCGCGATCTACCTGAAGATCAAGACGACGCCGCCATCGTCACCGCCATCATTCAACTGGCCAAGGCGCTCAATCTGCGGGTGACCGCCGAGGGGGTCGAGACGGTGGAGCAGCTCGAAATGCTGCGGCATCAACCGGTGGAAGAGATCCAAGGCTTCCTGATTTCCCCCCCGATTTCAGAGGCCGATCTGGCCATCAAGCTTGAAGCCTGGAACCAGCAGTCGCCCCTGCCTCAAGCTTGAATCCTCTTTGATGCTGGGTTGAAGATCGAATCCGGCCTTTCGCGATGCGGCAAAGCAATGCCCCCCTCTGCAAGATCGCAGCGCCGCCCCAACCGTGCCTCAACCGAAACACACCAGCTTCGCTTCGGCGACAGAAGTCGCCTCCCACAAGCAAAGGCGGAATTCAGGGGGTGGGTGGAAGCCCGGATATGGGGATTCCGCGATCCATCGGCCAAGCCCACAAGCAAGGGTGGAATTCAGGGGGTGGGTGGAAGGGTGTTTGTGGGAGCGGACTTCTGTCTGCGAATGAGGGGGGGACTGCATCACCCTCCCCTTGCCAAAGCCCCGAACGGCACCATCCCCACATCACCAAGAACCCCAATCCTTTTTCGTGGAAGCTCGTCTCTTGGGTGGTAGCGGGTATGCCTTCGACCTAATACCCCGCGCTGTGGCTGAACTCCTCCAGCCCCACAGCGCCCCATTGCTCGGGGGGGATTTCGTGGCTTTCGGGGACGGTGATCCACTGGGGCAGCCACTCAATTCGCGACAAGGGGCGCATCCCGGTCTCGTAATGCAGGGTCAGCCGCCCCAACACCCTTGGCCCCTTCCAACCGACCAACGCCGATCCCGTGGTGTGCAGCCGAAGCACCCAGCGCCCCCCCCCATCATCCACGCGACTCCACCGCCCAAGTTCGGGGCCGAAGGCGTCCAACTTAGGCAGCGGCGGCACATGAGCAAGGGTTTCAGGGGCTGAAAGGAGTGAAAGCAGATCGAGCCAGCGGTAGGGCGGTTGCCGGATAAAACCGACTTTTTGAGCAATGGTGGCGACCCGATCGGGGGGGTCGAGTACCACCCAGACCCCTGGCTCCCCGCTGCGGGCCACCAACGCCTCGTAGGCGACCCCCTCCACCACCGTCACCGGCGCCACCTGCACCCCAGCGGGATGCAGGCTCCAGCCCAGCAGCAGCAGCCCGGTCACAATCCCCGCCAGCCCCCCCACCGTCGACGAGCGCAGCTCGGGGTGGCCTCCAATCGGGACCAAAACCGCAACCACCAAAGGAGCGGCGGCAAAAGCGGCGACCCAGGGTAGGTCGTCGCTGGCAACCAAACCCAAAATCCAGGCCGAGCCAAGCCCCAGTACCAGAGTCGAGACCACCAGCACCGAGTCGATCCAGCGCCCCACCGCACTGGCCAGCGGTAGCGCCATCAAGATTCCCCCCACCACCAACGGTCCCAACCAAACCATGCCCACCACCGACCAGGGCAAGGGGGAGGCGACGCCGGCCAGAATTCCCCAAAACGCCAGCATGCCCAGGCGAATGGCATGGTTGCGGTCACCATCGCGCAGCAGTAATCCACCGGCGACCAGCGCAGAAAACACCACCGGTCCGGGGGCGAAGACCGCCTTGAGAATGTTGGCCACCGTCCCCATGTCTGTAGGAAGCAGCCAGGGAAAGGGGATCTCAGGAGGCGAGAAGTCGATGGCGGCGACCCCGAGCGCCCCGAACAGGGCCAGCAGGGCGACGGTGCGCAGGTGGGGGACCGATGGATCGAGCAGCCCGTCGACCAGAAGAGCGGCAAAGCGTAGCGGGTGGGTGGGGTGGCGCTTGAGATGCCGGCGGGCCCAAACCACCCCACCCAGTCGGGCCGCCCGCCCCGAACGGCGGGTCCAGTGCCAGCCCAGCGAGATCAGCCATAGCCCCAGCCAAAAGGCGCCGATCAACACCCCGAGCAAAATCGCCAGCCGGGTGCCGACGTTGCTGGCTAGGGTCAACCCCTGCCCGAGCACAATACCGGGGAAGAGGTACGCGGGGGCCCAGGCGACGGCGCTGAGCAGGTTGACCGCCACGAAACGACCGGGGGGCATGGCGAGCATCCCCGCCACCAGGGGGATCACCGGTCGAACCGGCCCGACAAAGCGTCCAAAAAGGATACTTTTGCCCCCATGCCGATGGAAAAACCGCTCCCCTTTTTCGATCAGTGGGCGCCAGCGCTCCAGTCGGGGGTGCTCCTTCAGTCCGGGACCGAAGTGCCGTCCCAACCAAAAGCTGATGCCGTCCCCCGCCACCGCTCCCGCTATGGCCACCACCAACACCGGTCCCAGAGGCAATGCGCCGGTGGCGACCAGCATGCCCGACACCACCATCATCGCCGCACCGGGAAAGGCGATGCCGACGATGGCCAGCGATTCGAGCAGGGCGATCAGGAAGACGAAAAAGAGGGACCAGCCGACATGGGCCGACAAAAACGGGACCAATCCCGCCATCCAGGAGGGGATCGCTTCGGGGGTCACGAGATGGAGCGGGGGAAGGTGAAGTGCAGAAGGGTCATGGCGTGAAGGTTAGTGAGGCGGGGGGCGTCTGTCATGGGGCAATCGACATCCCACCACCCCATGACCGCAGCCGATTTCGGCATAGGTGTGCGCCCCCGGCGCAATGCTATTTCCCGGGTGTAACCACTGCCCCAGATTTAGGGGAAACGCCGATTGAAGGCATCCTGCCTTGAATCGGCACGCTGCGCCAACACCAAAAGTAGGCGCCCTGAGGCGGCGATGGTTTTGGCTTCGCTTGCAAAATCAGCAGAGCTTCGGCGATTCAGGTCGCCTCCTACTGACGTTCCTGATTTTGGCGACCCATCCCTGGGTCGCTCGGAAGCGCCCATCAATCAGCGCTTCCTTAGGGAAACGCTGATTAAAGGCTCCTGCCTTGAATCGGCACGCTACGCAAAAAACGTCGTTTTTGCTTCGCTTGCAAAATCAGTCACTTACGTTCCTGATTTTGGCGACCCATCCCTGGGTCGCTCGGAAGCGCTAATCAATCAGCGCTTCCTTAGAAGGGTGATTGGAACGCCGGACTTCCCAGCATTTGTAGTCGTCATGGGGTCAATCTTGCGGTGCCGATGCCTTTCGTGGCCGTGTCGAGGTCGGGGCGACACAGGTTGCCTCTTCATTCGCGGACTGAAATCCGCTCCCACAAAACGCACCCCCCACTGGACCGGCCCAGCCGTGGGATGCGACCTCTGTCGCCGACGCGAAGCTGGTGAGCCTCGATCCAAGCAATAACAAGGAAAAAGGTTTGCTCCCACGGTGGGTCGCTTTCACTTGCGCAACCCCTTGCGATCCACCCCCCTCATCGCCAACAAAACCGCCCCCATCCATGCAACGACGACCGCCCCCCTTGACCCCATCCCCATTCCCATCAAGATCGGTTCAGGTTCGTTCACCCCCGGCACCCCAGGAGGCCGCCATGCAGCGCTCCATCAACGATCTGCTCAGCCACTACGTCATCGACCCCCCCACCATCGCGCTGCTGGCCCGCCTGGCCCCCCATATGGAGGGGGGGGCCGACGGGTTGGAGGAACGGTTTTACGACACCCTGCTCTCCCAACCCGAAACCGCCCGTTTTCTCAACAACACTGCGATTCTGGCCCGCCTCAAACAGCACCACCGCACCTGGTTTCTCTCTCTCTTCACCGGCCCCTTCGACAACAGCTACCTACGCCATCTACAGCGGATCGGCCAGACCCATGTGCGCATCGGATTGCCGGGTAGGGCGGTCAACGCCGCCATGAATCTGGTGCGGACCTTCTGCATCGAACAGATCTGCCATTGGAGTCAAAGCGAAGAGGAGCGGATGCAGGCCATCGTCGCGGTCAACCGCATGCTGGACCTGCACCTGGATGTGATGACCGCCAGCTACCGCGAAACCGAGCTGCGTGGCCAGCTGGTCAACGGTCGGATCATGGGGGGACTGATCTTCCTGGGGACACGTGTTTTGCTGGCCCTTCAGGTGGGGATGGTGGTGGCGCTGATGATGGTGGCGCTTGGGGTGGGGGCGCTTTTTGCCTTCGACCTGCTTTCGGTCTTCACCGGGGACCCCCACCTGGGTCTGGTCTCGGCGTTGGGTTCGCTGCTGATTATGTGGACGGTGCTGGAGCTGATGGACAAAGAGGTACGCCACCTCAAGGGGGGGGAATTCCCCATCACCGCCTTCCTGGCGGTAGCAATGGCCGCCATGGTGCGAGAAATCCTCATTGCGGCCCTCTCCCACGATTCGAGCAATAAGGATTGGGTCATGGTGGGAGGGTTGCTGGCGCTTGGGATGGTGTACTACCTGGTGAACCGCGCCAATGCGCCCAGGTTGGTTAGCGAGGAGAGGCGCCACGGCTGACCTCCCCACCAAAGTGCAACCTGTCAACGCGGCCCGGTCGTTATCGCACGGCAATCAGAGGACAGGTTTTCATGACGTGATTGGTTACCTCGCCAATCGAGAAAAAATATTGAGCATCCAGCGTACGCAGGTTCCTTCCCCCCCCCAATCGGAGAAGCATGGATGAAAATAGCTTTGATTTCGGACGTTCACGGTCATCACACCGCCCTTCGAGCCGTCCTGGACGACATCGAGCGGGAGGGGGTTTCCGAAATCGTCTTTTTGGGGGACTTGGCAACCCTCGGCCCCCAACCGCGTGAAACGGTCCAACTGCTCCGATCTTTGAATTGCCCCTGCATCATGGGCAACCACGACGAATTCATGTTGCGACCCGAACTGGTCGAGACCTACACCAGCGCACCCCCCGTCGTTGCGGCCATCCACTGGTGCCGCGAGCAACTATCCCCCGACGAGCTATCGTTCATCGAGACCTTCCAGCCCAAGTTGGAGCGGTCCCTCGACGACGACCACAAGGTTTTGTTGTTCCACGGCACCCCGACCTCCCACACCCGCGATGTGCTGTCCACCACCCCGGCGCCCGATCTCGACCGCATCCTCGCCGGAGTTCAGGCCAGCGTAGTGGCGGGGGGGCACACCCATGTCCAGATGCTGCGCCAGCACCGGGGGACATGGGTCGTCAATCCGGGAAGTGTGGGGATGCCGTTTCGGGAGTATGTCTACGGAGGGCCACCAACGGTGTTGCCCCACGCCGAATACGCCATTTTAGAGGCAAATCGCGGGGGGGTACGGGTCGATCTGCGGCGGGTGGCGGTGGACCGCTCGGTGGCGGTTCCGGCGATACAGGGCTGTTCCAACCCAATGCGGGATTTGTTGCTGTTGCAATACGCCTGAGCGTTGGCAGGTGCACGGCTTCCACCATCGGCGGAAAACACCGCGCGTTCGCCACGCTGCAAACCCAGAACAATCCCGACAGAACACCCCCTCCAAAAACCACCGGTTCCCAGCAAAACCATCCCCCACATCAACAAAAATCCCGGCGCCACCACGGTCACCGGGATTTTTGCTTTTACAGCCCAAAGAATGAAGGAAGGGCCGATTGAATCGGCGCTTTCTAAAACCGCTTCATGCGAATGTTCAGCGTCTTCACCCGGTAGGCGATCTGCCGTGGAGTCATGTTGAGCAGCCGAGCCGCCTTGGCCTGCACCCAGCCGGATGCCTCAAGAGCGGCGACCACCCGTTCGCGTTCCGACAGGTCGGGATCGTCGATGTCGGCGCTCGGGGCGCTGGGGGCTAAGCCAGGGGTGGGGGATTCGGGTTCGAATTGACCCATCGCCACCGTGTCGCGGTCGATGGTCGCCCCCGAGGTCATGATGGCGGCCCGCTCCAGCCGGTTTTCGAGCTCGCGCACGTTGCCGGGCCAGTCGTAGCGCAGCAGGGCACGAATGGCGTCGTCGTCGATGTTTAAAGGGCGCCCCTGCCGCTTGGCCAGCTTGGCCACCAGGAATTGGGCCAGATCGGGGATGTCCTCTTTGCGCTCGCGCAGGGGGGGCAGGAAGATCGGCATGACGTTCAGCCGGTAGTAGAGATCTTCGCGGAACATCCCCTCGGCCACCTCGGCCTCAAGATCGCGGTTGGTCGCGGCGATGATGCGCACGTCGACCTTCAGGGTTTCGCTCCCCCCGACCCGCTCGAATTCCCCCTCTTGCAGAACCCGCAGCAGCTTGGCCTGAAACGCCGCCGAGATTTCGCCGATTTCGTCCAAAAACAGGGTGCCGCCATCGGCCAGTTCGAAGCGCCCCTGGCGCCGGGTCGTTGCCCCGGTGAAGGCCCCCTTCTCGTGACCGAAGAGCTCGCTCTCAAGCAGGTTGTCGGGCAAAGCGGCGCAGTTCAGCCGAACGAACGGACCGCCGGCCCGGGGGGAATGGTAGTGGATGGCGCTGGCGATCAGCTCTTTACCCGTCCCCGATTCGCCACGAATCAGCACGGTGGTGTCCCACTTGGCGACCTGGCGCACCAGGTCGAAGGCGCGGCGCATCGGGACCGAGCGTCCCACGATGTTGTCGAAGCCGTACTGCCCCTGCACCGTGCGGCGCAGCCGGTCGCGCTCCTCGGTGAGCGACTTGCGCTCCAAATCGACCTGCCGCGACAGCCGCACCGCTTGAGCCACCAGGGTGGCGACCATCTCTAGGAATTTTGCCCGTTCGGGGAGCAGTCCGTCGGCTCCGGTCTTGGGTTGGGCCGCCAGGATGCCGACCGTCTTTCCTTCGACCTTGATCGGGGCGCCGATGAAGGGGATCAGGGCGTCGTAGAGGCCGAGCCTGCCCAAGAAACGGGGATCGGTCCCGATCTTTTCGACCACCGTCATCTGCCCACTGCGCAACACCTCGCCGAAGATTCCTTCCCCTTGCTCGTACTTGGCCTGCCGCACTCGGCCCGGATCGGCCCCATAAGCGGCGGTGATCGACAAGACGCTGCGATCGGAATCGAGCAGTCCGACCGCGCCGCGCAACATCCCGGCATCGTGGTGCAGCACCTCAAGCAGTCCGCTTAGGGTTTTTTCAAGATCGAGGCTGCGTCCCAGCACCTGGCCGACCCGAAACAACGCCTCCAGCTCTGCTTCGATCAGCAGACCGCGGCGGGAGACCGGCATGGATGGGCTGTCGTTCATGAACGCCCCTCCTGATCGACGGGAAGACGGACCACCACCCTGCAGCCGGGGCTGTAGTCGAGAGCGATCCGCACCGAACCGCCGTGTTCGACCGCGATCTCCTGAGCGATGACCAGCCCCATACCGGAGTGCCCCTTGCCCTGCTTGGTGGTGAAGAAGGGCTCGAAGACCCTAAAGCGCATCGCCTCGTCGATCCCAGGCCCGCTGTCTTGAATGGCAATCTCGACCGCCCCGTCGACCTCGGCGGTGGCAATGCGCAGCTCCCGGTCGACCCAACCCCGGGTGCTCATGGCGTCGATGGCGTTTTCAACCAGGTGGCGCAGCAGGGCGATCAAGCGGTGCTCTTTGCCCGCCACCACCGGCAATTTGGCGGCCGGAGCCCAATCGACCACCACCCCCTCGGTCAACAGACGGGGGGTGAGCAGGGTCAGGACGTCGCGCAGGATTTCGTTGGGATTGAGGGGGGTGAAGCTGCCGCCCGAATTAGAGGGGACGCAGCCGCGCAGTTTCTCGATGGTCGACCGCCCCCCCTGCAACGCTTGCAGGAGGACGTCGCGGATCGGATCAAGCGCCGGATCGCCACTGCGCCGCTCCAATATCGAACTTGCCGCATTAAGCATGTTGAGCGGCATCTCCATCTGGAAGATCGCCCCCAGCAGGGTTTCGCGCAGCCCTTGGACCAGCTCCTCCTCGGCCAGCAGCGCCCGCAAGGCGCTCATCCGCACCGTCTCTTGCTGGCGATGGATCTCGGTGATCTCACGGATGATGAGCAACAAAAAGTCTTGCTCCTTCTCAACAAAGAAGCTGTCAGGATCGCCGGTTCTTTCGCGGAACCAGCTGCCGGAGCAGGCGAACCAGCGCTCGGCCCGACCTGGCTTTTGCCCCCGTACCTCAACGTTTTCAAAACCGCGACCGGTTTCGACCGTCACGTTTTCGCGCACCCGGTCGAGCATGTAGCCGGAGAGTTCGGGGATCCCCAATTCCGAAATCAGCTTTTTGTAGGCCAGGTTTTCAAGAACCACCTTGCCGTCGCCATTGAGCAGGGCGATGGCCGAGGGGCTGGCGTCGATCATCGATTCGATCAGCCCCTTCTGGTTGAGCACCTCCCGTTGCAGCTTGTGCAGGGTGGTGATGTCGCGGTGTAGCCCCAGGTAGTGGGTCGCCGCCCCGGTCGCATCGACCACCGGCACGATGGTCAGGTCGGCCAGGTAACGGCTGCCATCCCGCCGTCGGTTGACCACAACCCCCTCCCAGGTCTTCTTGGCCTGTAGGTGGCTCCACATATCGCGGTAGACCGAACGGGGGGTCGAGGGGTCGGAGAGGATCGATTCGTTGCGACCCACCACCTCGTGGGTCTGGTAGCCGGTGACCTTCTCAAAGGCGGGGTTGACGTAGAGGATGTCGGCGGCCAAATCGGTGATCGAGATGGCAACCGCCGCCTGCTCCACCGTCTGGTGGTACAGATGGGGCGGCAGCCCCCCCGCCCTTGAGGCCAGAGTGCCGCGCAAACAGGCCAGCACCGCCTCGGGGGTACCCGGGGGGGGGGCGTCGAGGAAGAGTTGCAACGCTTGCAGGTCGTCCGTGCGGTTGCTGGAAGGAATCGAAGCCATGGAGCCCCCTGGTCGGCGTGGTGGAATGGGGGGCTCTTCGCAAGGAGTGCACCAACGATGCAAATGTCGGTTGTAGCTGGTTTTCTTAGTGATTCGATTACGAATGTCGCATGAATTGCACAATCGATGTGCTTAGAACGCTCCTGCGGCACAAGGATGTCGCTTTTACGACAGGAGGGGATGGGGTGGGTGCGCAGGGCTGAGTCGCGGGCGCGATCCGACCCGCCCCGTGGCCCAACTTTACCAAGATGGGCGGGGTCGCCGCCCGCTGAAGAGGTGTGCCTTCCGGAGGAACGCGCTGCGTCGCGTCCGTCTTTCGCCCACAGGTAAATACCGGCCACGACGCAGCACCCCTTTCAAAGGGCAACACCTGGAAACCTGGGTTCCTACAGATTCTGCTTGGATTGGTCGCCACCATCCGGTTTGCTTGAGGCCACTGAGGTTCGCACCACCCCCGCCCCTGGAGTCCCCATGCCCCGAATAGGCCCCCAACTGCTTCCCATGGCCCTCATTTGGGCGTTGCCCCTTCCGGGCACCGCCGAAGTAGGGCCGTGGTCGCTGACCGTCTATACCGGGCAGTACTCCAACGACCCTCTGTTGGAGGGGATCATCCTTGGCGTCGAAGGGATCCATCTAGAAGACAGCCATCTGCATACCGTCGCCCTGGCCAAAACCATGAGCGACCCCAATACCTTCTGGCAGTGGGAGATCGAGGGGCAATTTGCTCAAAACGAGGGGCTGCAACGCAACTGGGAGACCAACCTGCTGGCCATCTTTCGTTGGAACACCTTCCTTTGGGAGCGCTGGCTCCCCACCACCGTCGCCATCGGTGAGGGGTTTTCATATGCCAGCCAGAATCCCTACCTCGAACAGGCACACCACGAACCTCGGGGCACCCACCGCACCCTGAATTACCTGCTCTTCGAGATCACCCTCGCCCCCCTGATCGCCGAGGGACACTGGAGCTTGGTTGCACGGATCCACCACCGCTCCGGCGTCTTCGGTCGCCTCCACAACGTCTGGGGGGGATCGGACTACGTCGGCACCGGAATCAAGTTCGTTTTTTGACCGCCAAAGGCACTTCACCCCCCTTGACAACCGATTTTTATACACACCGCCGAGACTTAGCCGCGTCAAGCGAAATTTCGGCACAAAACCCTCTGTCCCGCGCCGCAAACAAAAAAATAAACTTGTTTGTTTTCAACTACTTGAATCGCATTGCCCCAAACCTGTGCATTTGCACCCGATTCGTTGCCCCGCCACGACTTAGCCCCCTCTTCATCAGGTTATTCACATTGTTTTCCACAGTTTGGGGTAACAGAGCGTGCGGTTGTCCGAACCCTTTTATGACCAAAGGGTTACCACTTTTTGCCAAACCCAGGCGTGGGGTTGACGGCGCCTTCGCGGGGGGGCAGGGTAGCTCTTGAGCTTGACTTTACGACGCCCCGACAACCTGTCTTCCAATGCGGTTTCGAGGTCTCCCCCACGCGCCCCAACGCCCCAGGAGTCCACCCATGCACGTCCTTGCCCTGTACGCCATCAAAGGGGGGGTTGGTAAAACCGCCACCGCCGTGAACCTGGCCTACGAATCGGCGCGCGAGGGGCGCAAAACCCTGCTTTGGGACCTCGATCCCCAGGGGGCCTCGACCTGGTATTTTCGGATCAAACCCAAACTCAAGGGGGGGATGAAGTCGCTGGTCAGCAAGAAGGGACACAACCTTGAGGATCAGATCAAAGCGACCCAGATCGACCACCTCGACATCGTTCCCGCCGACTTCAGCACCCGGAATCTCGATTTGGCGTTGGGCGATGCCAAAAAATCTGAAAAGCGCCTGGCCATGGCGCTCGATTCCCTCAAAGGGGAATACGACGTTGTGATCTTCGATTGCCCCCCCAGCATCTCTTTGGTGAGCGAAAACGTCTTTGTCGCCTCCGACGCCTTAATCGTCCCGATCATCCCAACCCCGTTGTCGCTCAACACCTATCGGCAGGTCGAGACCTATATCGGCGAACACCGTAAAGAAAAGGTCGATCTGTTCCCGTTTTTTTCGATGGCCGACCGGCGCAAGAACTTGCACAAGTCGATCATGGCCGAGCTCCCCCTTGAGCTGCCGAATTTGCTCAGCACCGTCATCCCCTACTCGGCGGTGGTTGAAAAAATGGGGATCGAACGGGCGCCGGTCGGTGCCTTCGATCCCCGCTCCCCCCTCACCTCGGCCTACATGGATTTGTGGGAGGAGATCCGAGGCCGCACCCTGATCCGCTAAGGAAACGCCGATTAAAGGACTCCTGCCTTGAATCAGCACGCTACGCAAAAAGAGTTTTTTTGGCTTCGCTTTCAAAATCAGTCACTTACGTTCCTGATTTTGGCGACCCATCCCTGGGTCTCTCGGAAGCGCCATTAAATCAGCGCTTCCCTAACGGTCGATTTTCAAAGTAGCACCCCCCCCGCTGGTTATGTGACGATTAGCATGGTTACCGGGTCACACCCCGGTTCTGCGTCGATACGGGAACGGCTATGGTTCGGCCCCATCGCCGAAGCGTCCGTCTTTGTGTACCCCTTTCAATCCCAGGTTTTCAGCCATGGTGCAGGATCAGCCGCACGTCGAGATCGCCATCATCGGCTCGGGCCCCGGAGGTCTGAGCGCCTCTGCCCGCGCCGCCGCCCGTGGCATGAGTCATGTGGTGCTGGAGCGGCAAAGCCACTTGGCCGATACCCTGCAAGGGTTTCAGGCGGGCAAGCTGGTCATGGCGACCCCCGAAAAACTGCCGCTACGTTCCGACATCATGTTCGACGCCGGACGCAAAGAGGTGGTGCTCGAAAACTGGCGCAGGCAGGCCGAAAAACTGGGGGTGGCGATTCGATACAACGCCGAGGTGCGGGCCATCGCCGCAGAAGAGGGTCGCTTTCGCCTGACCCTGGCCGACGAAGGGGAGCTGCTGGCCGACAAGGTGGTCCTGGCCATCGGGCTGCAAGGCAACCTGCGCAAGCTCACCATTCCCGGCGCCCATCTGCCCCATGTGGAGTACCACCTGGCCGATCCCCAGCAATACCAGGACGAGGATGTTCTGGTGGTCGGGGGCGGCGATTCGGCCATCGAAACCGCCCTGGCGTTGATCCCCCACAACCGGGTCACCCTGTGTTACCGGGGGGGGGAGTTTTCGCGGGCCAAACTGGGCAACATCCAGGCGCTGGAGCGTGCGGCCGAGCAGGGCCACATCAAGGTCATGTTCGAGTCGACCCCCCGCGAAATCGAATCCCGAACGGTCCACCTCGACACCGCCAAGGGCAACGCCACCCTCCCCTGCTCGGTGGTGATCGCCCGACTCGGCGCCACCCCCCCCCGCCCCTTTATGGAGCGGTGCGGCATCCGGTTTCATGGTAGCGACGCCACCGCCCTGCCCGAACTGAGCCCCACCTACGAATCGAGTGTGCCGGGGCTCTACATCATTGGCGCTCTGGCGGGTTACCCCCTGATTAAGCAGGCGCTCAATCAGGGATACGAGGTGGTCGAGGCGATTGCGGGCAATCCGGTCCCCCCCACCGACGAACCCCTATTGCTCGAAAAACTGGCGGTCGCCCACATCGAGATGGGGGTCGATGCCTTCATCGACAAAACCCGCCGTCTGGTCCCCCTCTTTGCGGGGCTAACTCACCTGCAAATGCGCGAATTGCTGGCCAAAAGCAGGGTCCACAGCCTCAGCCCGGGGGATCCTGCCTTCTTTGCGGGGGACTACAGCAACACCTTCTGGTCGATTGTCTCGGGCTCGATGGGGGTGTTGATCGATCCCAAAGATCCAGGCCGCAAAATATTGCTCAACTCGGGCGACTTCTTCGGCGAGATGGGGCTGATTTCGGGACGACGGCGCAACGCCACCGTGGTGGCCGACACCACCAGCATCCTGCTCGAAACCGACCGTCGCACCATGCTGCGATTGATCGCCTCGTCGATCCCGGTGCAAAAAGCACTCGACCGCGCCTTCATCGTGCGGCAGATCCACCGCATGTTCGGGGTTTCCCTCGACGATGGTCGTTTTGCCCCCTTGCTCGACCAGATGCGGATCGAACATTACCGCCCCAGCCAAACGATCTATGCCGAGGGAGAACAGGGCGACTGCATGCACCTGATCCGTCGCGGCTCGGTGATGGTCGACCGCCACATCGGCGGCAAATCGGTGGTGCTGGCCTACCTGCAAGCGGGCAACTATGTGGGCGAGATGGCGTTGTTGGGGCGGGTGCCGCGCACCGCCACGGTACGGGCGGCGGTGGCGACCGAGACGATCCGCATCGATGCCGATCATTTTCATCAGTTGGCCGAGCTCTTCCCCGACCTCAAACGGCAGGTTCACAAAACTTATCAAGAGCGGCTGGCCGCCAACGCCGACAATCGCCACGGCGAACAGACCAGTGATGCCATTCAGTTTTTGATCGCCCAGGGAATCGGCGAGGGGACCGACATCCTGACCATCGACGAGTCGCTGTGTGTACGCTGCGGCAACTGCGAAACCGCCTGCGCCCAAATGCACGGCGGCATCTCACGACTCAAGCGCGATTCGGGCAGCACGATGGGCAACCTGCACCTGCCGATCTCTTGCCGTCACTGCGAACACCCCCACTGCATGGCCGAATGCCCCCCCGATGCCATCCACCGCGAAAAGGGGGGTGAGGTCTGGATCGACGCCGCCCAGTGCATCGGCTGCGGCCAATGCGAGAGCAACTGCCCCTATGGAGTGATCCGCATCGTCGAGGAGGCCCCCCCAACCCCCGAGGGGTTCCTGCCCAAGATTTTGCAATGGGGCAAAAACCCCCGTTGGCTCTGGCACCGTTTGCTCTTTTTACAACGCCGCGAAGATCCCTACCCTGAGGCAGGTAAGGGGATGAAGGGTGAAAAAGACAAGCTGGCGGTGAAGTGCGACATGTGTCGCAACATCGCCGGTGGCCCCTCGTGTGTCCGCTTCTGCCCCACCGGAGCGGCGCTGCGTACCCGCCCCGAAACCCTGCTCGAACGACTGCGCCGGACTCACTAAAGGAAGAGAACCATGTACGGATCGATCCTGAGTCACCGTAAATTCCTCCATCTCAAGCGGGCGCTGCTGTTGACGCTGCTGATGGTTCTGATGGCGTCCGCCCTCTCTCCCCCACAGGGGTTGAGCGGTAGCACGGTGGCGGGGTACATCCTGGGCGGTACGGCGCTGCTGCTGATCTTGTTCATGGTCTGGTTCGGCGTGCGCAAAAGGCGGATCGTCCCTGGCGAAATCAGCCTATCGAGTTGGCTGTCGAGTCATATCTACCTCTCCATCCCCCTGGCAACCGCCGCCACCCTACACGCCGGGCTGCACCTGGACGCCGACCTGCACGGCCTGACCTTTGCGCTGCTGTGGCTGACCCTGCTCAGCGGCGTGGTGGGTCTGGCGATCTACCTGCGGATTCCAGAACGGATCAACCGCAACCGCGAGGGGGACAGTCGCGAAGAGATGGTGATGCAATTGGCGGAGGTGGAGCGGGCCTGCATGGAGACGGCGATCGCCCTGCCCGACACCGTCGCAGCCGCGGTTGCCCATTCCTCCCACGCCCTGGCGGTCCACCGTAGCCTGTGGCGCAAGGTGGTCCGCCCCGAGAAGGGGTGCCCGACCGTGCAGGCGATCCGCACCATCGAGTGCCAATCCCACGAAGGGCGGATCGACCCCACCTTGCTGCACAACCTGCTGACCCTGATGAACCGCAAGTTGGAGCTGCTGCGCCGCATCCGCACCGATGTACGCGACCATCTGCTGCTCAAGCTCTGGTTGTTGATCCACGTGCCGCTGAGTATGGGGCTGATCGGCGCCCTGACTCTGCACGTCGTCTCGGTTTTCTACTTTTATTAAGGCGGAGCGATGGACATCCAAATCCGCTACATCGAGCGGCTCTCCGGCGGCGCCGCCACCACCCAGATCGAGGAGCGGCGGGCCGACCGCTTGACCCTGGGACGGGGGACCGACAACGAGATTTTTCTGCCCGACCCCCGGGTGCCGCTGGAGGCTGCGGTCCTCACTCCGCAGGGAGAGGGCTGGCTGCTCGAAAGCGTGGGGGGCACCCTCATTCGGGTGAACGGCGAGGTCGTCGGTAGCGCCGTGCTTGGCCTGGGGGATTGTTTCTCGCTGGGTCCCTACGACATGGCGTTGATGGGGCAAATGGGGCGCGATCTGGCCCTTGAGGTGGAATTCGTCCGCCCCCTGGGGGAGCACCTCGACACCCTGATGAACGAGGGGGGGGTCGGCAGCGAGGCGTTGCAAATTCGCCCTTGGCGCTGGGGCTGGCTGGTTCTGGGTCTGGTGCTGCTGCTGGCCGGGTGGATTCCTTACCACAGCTACCAGACGGCGCTGCCACCCTCGGGTCAGGCTGGATTCAAGGCCCCCGACGCCAGCACCTTTTGGCGCCCCGGTTCGGTGCAAGGTCAACACCGCCATTTCGGCGATGCCTGCCAAACCTGCCACACCGCACCCTTCACCCCGGTAGCCGACGTGGCCTGCCTGAAATGCCACGACGAGGCCCGGCCCCATCTGACCCAATCCACCGCCTCGAAATTCGGCCAACCGACCCAACGCTGCGGCGTTTGCCACCAGGAGCACCAGCCCGCCACCAATGCCAGGATGTGGGCCAAACAAGAGGACTGCCTGGCCTGCCACGGCAGCCCCACCATGGGTAAATTGCCCGGCACCCCCCGACCGGTCCATGGCTTCCCCACCGGTCACCCCCCGCTGCACGCCCTGGTTGCCGGTTTCGACGACGAGGGGGCCCCCGTCGTCCGGCGCCAAGAGGTCCCCGACCTTCCCGACTCTGCCGCTATCGCTGCGGCCGAAGACGACAATGCACTGCGGGCATTATGGAAACAGGTGCAATCCCAAAGCGCGGTCCCCATTCCCGAGGAGGACGGGGGGCTGTTCTTCACCCATAAGCTGCACCTCAAAGCCGAAGGGATTGCCGCCCCCGAGGGAAAACGGGTTTTGAACTGTGCCAGCTGCCACACCCCCGACGTCGGCAAGGTCGGCTTTAAACCGGTGACCATGGCGGCCAACTGCATCGAATGCCATGTGCTCACCCTGGACGGCACCCCCAAGGGGCAAGCGCTGCCTCATACCGATCCGGTAACCCTGCGTCAGGCCATAGGGGGCTATTTCGCCCAACGGGCGGTGCAGGGGCGGTTTGACGTTCCCGATCCCGAGACCGGCGCTGTTGCTCCCCCCCCACAAGGGGCACAGGCGGTGCAAGCCTGGGTCAAGAGCCAAACCGAGGATGCCGAGTGGCGTCTGTTCGGGGCAGGCGCCTGCAAAAAATGCCACGGGGTCGGTTACCCCGACGAGGAGGGTGGACTGTTCACCGTCGCCCCGGTCCATTTGCAAAACCGCTTTATGCCCGAGGCTGCCTTCAGCCATCGACCCCACCAAACCCAAAGCTGCACCACCTGCCACATGGCCAAGGTTTCTGGAGAGAACTACGACCTGCTGATGCCCGGTCTGAGCACCTGCGCCACCTGCCACGGCAGCGAAGGGCAACCCGACCGTCTGGCCACCCCCTGCACCGGTTGCCACCACTACCATGGCGGCGATGAACACGATTCGGTGGCGGCGGCGCTTGCGGGGGATGCTTCGCCGTAGCAACCGACGTCATCGCGGCCCACGGAAGGCCCCCAAAGCGGGGCCGATCCCCCTCCCCAACCGTTGCCTCGGCCGCATCACTTCTGGGCGGCGAAGCCCCCCTCCACAGGCAGAAACACCCCCCTTGACGTGGTGGGGGTCTGCCCCCTTGGCTCAAAACGGATGCACACCCCAACCGCCCCGCCCCCTGTTTAACGCAAGTTTTTCTAAGGAAGCGCCGATTAAAGGCTCCTGCCTTGAATTGGCACGCTACGCAAAAACCAAAAGTAGGTACCTTGAGGCGGCGTCGTTTTTGCTTCGCTTACAAAATCAGTCCCTGACGTTCCTGATTTTGGCGGCCCATCCCTGGGCCGCTCGGAAGCGCCATGAAATCAGCGCTTTTCTAACATTTAAAATCAATCAGCCTCGTTTGTTGTCACTGTGAAGTGGACCCCAAAAACTGGACAGTAGGTTTTGTTAAGACCGAGGGGGCATGATTGGCGAGAGCGAGGAGCCAAGCGATGCCCGGAAAACACAAACGACACAGTGCGCAGTTCAAGGCGAAGGTGGCGCTGGAGGCCCTGAAGGGTGGGGTGGACCCCACTCCTTGGACAGTTTGGGGGCGAAAATTTGTAAACGGTTAGTGGCGGTGGGTGGTTCCGCCGTGGGTTTGATGGACCTGTTCTGGGGTCTTGCCGCCGAGGGCACTGTGGGGGCGCTCGGTGTT
>MNWR01000097.1 GCA_001872725.1 Proteobacteria bacterium CG1_02_64_396
CCACCAGAATCGCGCCGTCCATCTGCGCAGCGCCGGTGATCATGTTCTTCACATAGTCGGCGTGGCCGGGGCAGTCGACATGGGCATAGTGACGAGCGAGGGTCTCGTACTCCACGTGGGCGGTCGCGATGGTAATACCGCGAGCACGCTCCTCGGGGGCGCCGTCGATCTGATCGTAGGCCCGCTTCTCGGCAAGACCCTTCGAGGCCAGCACCGAGGTGATCGCAGCCGTCAAAGTGGTCTTGCCATGGTCGACGTGACCGATGGTCCCGATGTTGACGTGCGGTTTACTGCGTTCGAATTTCGCTTTAGCCATTGGAGTTGTCCTCTCTCAGCCTTTGAAATAGCTCTAAATTCAAAAAATCGCGACGGTAATTAGGCCTTGGCCTTGGCGATGATTTCCTGAGCAACTTGGCTCGGGACCGTCTCGTAGTGATCGAAATGCATGCTGTACGTGGCACGTCCCTGGGTGCGCGAACGCAGGTCGGTGGAGTACCCGAACATATCGGCCAGCGGTACATAAGAGTTGATAATTTGCTGATTGCCTTTGGTGTCCATGCCGAGAATCTGGCCGCGACGGCTGTTCAGATCACCGATGACGTCGCCCATGTAATCATCGGGCACGGTCACCTCTACCTTCATGATGGGCTCAAGCAGAACCGGTTTAGCCTGTTTGCAGCCATCTTTGAAAGCCATAGAGCCGGCAATTTCGAAGGCCTTTTCGTTCGAATCGACATCGTGATAAGAGCCGTCGAACACCGTGACCTTGACGTCGACCACAGGGAAGCCCGCCATTACACCGGAGGTCATCGCACCTTGAATGCCCTTATCGACAGCTGGGACGTACTCGCGGGGAATCACGCCGCCAACAATGCCGTTGACGAACTCGTAGCCTTTGCCCTTTTCCTGGGGCTCGACGTGAAGCCAGCAATGGCCGTATTGGCCGCGACCACCCGACTGGCGCACGAACTTGCCTTCAACCTTGACCGACTCGGTGATGGTTTCGCGGTAGGCAACCTGGGGCTTGCCGACGTTGGCCTCGACCTTGAACTCGCGTCGCATGCGGTCGACGATGATTTCAAGATGCAGCTCACCCATACCAGAGATGATGGTCTGTCCACTCTCTTCATCGGTCCGCACACGGAACGAGGGGTCTTCTTGCGCCAAGCGCTGCAAAGCCAGGCCCATCTTCTCTTGGTCGGCCTTGGTCTTGGGCTCAATGGCAATGTGGATCACGGGCTCGGGGAATTCCATCCGCTCCAGAATGACTGCATGGCTCTCTTCACATAGGGTGTCGCCCGTGGTCGAGTATTTCAAACCAACAGCGGCGCAGATGTCGCCAGCACGGATCTCTTTGATCTCTTCGCGCTTATTGGCGTGCATCTTGAGCAGACGACCAACCCGCTCCTTCTTGTCCTTGGTAGAGTTTAGCATGTAGGAGCCCGCCTCCATGACGCCCGAATAGACGCGCAGGAAGGTCAGCGAACCAACAAAGGGGTCGTTCATAATCTTGAAAGCGAGCGCCGAAAAGGGAGCGTCGTCATCCGAAACGCGGCTGTCGGGGGTCTCCCCATCCATCTTGACCCCTTTAATTGGGGGCACATCGAGGGGCGAGGGCATGTAGTCCACCACTGCGTCGAGCAAGGTTTGGACGCCCTTGTTCTTAAACGCGGTCCCACAGGTCACTGGGACAATAGCGTTGGCGTTGGTGCCCAGACGGATGCAGTGCTTGATCTCGGCCTCGGAAAGTTCCTCACCTTCCAGGTATTTCTCCATGGCGGCCTCGTCGAACTCGGCTACCGCCTCGATCATCGCCTCACGAAATTCTGCTGCTTTCTCGACCAGATCGGCAGGAATCTCGATGACATCAAAGCTCTGCCCTTGGGCAGTCTCGTCATCCCACACGATGGCTTTATTGGTGATCAAATCGACCACACCGCGGAAATGCTCTTCGGCGCCGATGGGAATTTGGATAGGAACGGCGACGGCGTCGAGGCGATCACGAATCTGGTCGACGACGTTGTAGAAGTTGGCGCCAACGCGATCCATCTTGTTGACGAACGCCATGCGGGGAACCTTGTACTTCACCGCCTGACGCCAGACGGTCTCAGACTGAGGCTGAACGCCGCCCACCGAGCAGAACACGGCTACGGCACCATCGAGCACGCGGAGCGAGCGCTCCACTTCGATGGTGAAGTCGACGTGGCCAGGGGTGTCGATGATATTGATGCGGTGATCTTTCCAGCTGCAGGTGGTGGCCGCAGAGGTAATGGTAATCCCGCGTTCTTGCTCCTGCTCCATCCAGTCCATGGTCGCAGCGCCGTCGTGAACCTCGCCGATTTTGTGCGAAATCCCGGTATAGAACAGGATTCGTTCGGTCGTGGTCGTCTTACCGGCATCAATGTGCGCCATGATGCCGATATTGCGGGTTTTTTCGAGAGGTACCGACCTAGCCACGTCTAACTCCAGTTGGAAAGAACGCATCGCCCCCTTGTAGGGGCGCTTGTTTCACTTGATGCCGCCAAAAATCCGGCGGAGGTCTTACCAGCGGTAGTGCGCAAACGCCTTATTGGCGTCGGCCATCCGGTGGGTGTCTTCGCGCTTCTTGATGGTGGCGCCGCGATTTTCGGCGGCATCCATCAGCTCAGCCGCCAAACGCTCACGCATGGTGCGCTCGCCACGACCACGGGCATAACCGACCAACCAGCGCATCGCCAAAGCATTGCGACGATCAGCACGTACTTCGACCGGCACCTGATAGGTGGCGCCGCCGACCCGACGGGACTTCACCTCGACCATCGGCTTGGCATTACCCATCGCCGCCTCAAAAACCTCAAGGGGATCCTTGCTGGTCTTGCGCTCGATGATATCGAATGCCCCGTACAAAATGCTTTCGGCGATCGACTTCTTGCCGTCACGCATAATGACGTTCATGAACTTGGTCACCTGACCCGACCCGAACTTGGGATCAGCCAGAACTTCCCGCTTTTCTGCTCGACGACGACGCGCCACTTGAAACCTCCAACCCTCGATGAACTGGGTAGATTTACTTTAGAACGCCCGCTTATTTGGGCTTCTTGACGCCATACTTCGAACGGCGCTGATTCCGGTCCTTCACCCCAGTGGTATCCAGGGTTCCACGTACGATGTGGTACCGCACGCCGGGAAGATCCTTCACACGACCACCGCGAATCAGCACCACGCTGTGCTCTTGCAGGTTGTGCCCCTCGCCGGGGATGTACGAAGTCACCTCGAAACCGTTGGTCAGCCGCACGCGAGCCACTTTACGAAGCGCCGAGTTGGGCTTCTTGGGGGTCGTGGTGTAAACGCGGGTGCAAACCCCCCGGCGCTGCGGGCAGGCCTGGAGAGCGGGCACCTTGTTTTTCTTCTTGGACGCCTTGCGTTCTTGGCGAACCAATTGGTTGATGGTCGGCATAAATACTTCCTCGAAAACGTGCCATCTCGGGGCTTGTCGCCCAAGCAAAGATGCAAAGGGGCGCGGATGTTAGTCATTCAGGCGGCCACGTCAAGGGCTGTATTCCCCTTTTCGGTTTGGCCGCCAACAGGGGGCAACACGCCCCCCATGACTTAGGCAGGCGCGTCCTCCCCTGCGGATTCAATCGTCGTTTCGATCATGTCGAGTGCGGCGTCCATCGTCGCTTTTTCGGCGTGACTCTGGGCTTCGCGGATCTCCTTGGCCTGATCGCGTCGGGCATAACCGGTCCCTGCAGGGATTAGTCTCCCGACAATCACATTCTCTTTAAGACCACGCAGATGATCGGTCTTGCCGTTCACCGCCGCCTCGGTCAAGACGCGAGTCGTCTCCTGGAAGGAGGCAGCCGAAACGAACGACTCGGTGGTCAGAGCCGCCTTCGTGATCCCAAGGAGGATCGGCTTGCCGGTCGGCAGCAACTTGCCCGCACGTTCGGCCTCCATGACCTCTTTGAGGAAGGTAGTCCGGTCGATCTGTTCACCCGCGATCAGCAAAGACTCGCCCGGATCGGTGACGATGATCTTGCTCATCATCTGCCGGATGATCGTCTCGATGTGTTTGTCATCGATCTTCACACCTTGTACCCGGTAGACCTCCTGAACCTCGCGAACCATGTACTGGGTTAATGCCTCAACACCTAGCGCTTCCAGGATGTCGTGCGAGGAGGGCTCGCCCTCGGTCAAACGGTCGCCCGCCCGAACCTGATCGCCATCCTTCACCAGGATTTGTTTGCCCTTGGGCACCTGGTAGGTATCGACGATCTCGTCGTTCTGAACGACCTGCACCTCGATCTTGCCCTTGGTCTCCTTACCAAACGCCACGGTGCCGTGGGTCAGGGCCAACACCGCATGGTTCTTAGGAATACGGGCTTCGAACAGATCAGTCACCCGCGGCAGACCACCGGTGATGTCCCTGGTCTTGGCCGATTCGCGGGGCAGCTTGCCGATCATGTCACCAGGGGCGATTTCGTCCCCTTCAACCACGGTAAGCACCGTCCCGGGTTGAACCCGGTAGCTGGTCTCCTCCCCACTTTGGGGATTGGTCAGCACGATACGAGGCACGAGCCCCTTGCCGCGGTCGGGATGCTCCGTCACCTGCCGGGTCACCAAACCGGTGGTTTCGTCCCGTTTGTCTTCAAGGGTCAGTCCGGGGACCAAATCCTCGAACCGAACCACACCGCCCACCTCGGAGATCACCGCCTGAGCATGGGGATCCCACGCCGCCAGCTGTTCGCCGGGAGAGACAGAATCGCCCTCTTTACGGTCAAGCAGGGCGCCGTACGGCAGCGGATGCCGCTCGCGTTCGCGCCCTTGCGGATCGCGGATCATCAAGGCAGTCGACCGGTTGAGTACAACCAACTTGCCGTCGCGGTTTTCCACCGCGTGGAGCCCCTCGTACTGCACGGTACCGGCACTCTTCGCTTCGATGCTGGAGCGTTCCACCACACCGGAGGCGGTACCGCCGACGTGGAAGGTCCGCATGGTCAACTGGGTGCCAGGTTCACCGATCGACTGCGCGGCGATGATGCCAATGGCCTCGCCCCGGTTGACCAAGTGGCCACGGGCCAAATCGCGCCCGTAGCACTTGCTGCACACCCCGTGGATCGATTCGCAGGTGACCGGACTACGCACAAAGGCGCGATCAACACCCCGGTCGTCCAGCCGCTCGACCGTATCTTCGTCGAGGACCACCCCCACATCGACCAACACCTCGTCGGTCAGGGGATCGCGAATCTCACCCTGGGTCACACGCCCCAGAACCCGCTCCGACAGCGCCTCGATGACGTCGCCGCCCTCCACCAGCGTGGTGACGGTGATGCCGCGGGTGGTGCCGCAGTCGACCTCGTTGACGATGCAATCCTGGGCGACATCAACCAGACGGCGGGTCAGGTAACCCGAGTTCGCCGTCTTGAGCGCGGTATCGGCCAGACCTTTACGGGCACCGTGGGTCGAGATGAAGTACTGAAGCACCGTCAGACCTTCGCGGAAGTTCGCGTCGATCGGAGTCTCAATGATCGAGCCGTCGGGCTTGGCCATCAGGCCGCGCATACCGGCCAGCTGACGGATCTGGGCCGCCGAACCACGAGCGCCCGAATCGGCCATCATGAAGATCGAGTTAAAGGACTCCGTCTCGGTCTTCTCTCCGGTGTCACTCTCGATGATCTCGTGTTTGAGCCCCTTCATCATCAGGGCCGCCACCTCTTCACCACAGCCGGTCCAGACGTCGACGATCTTGTTGTAACGCTCGCCTGCGGTAATCAGACCCTTGTTGTAGGAGTCGATGACCTGACGGACCTCATCGCGGGCGCGCCCGAGCTCCTTCTCTTTCTCGGGGGGAATGCGCATGTCGTCGACACCGAAGGAGATCCCGGCGCGGCTGGCATTCGAAAACCCGGTTTGGAGCAGACGGTCGGCGAAAATCACGGTCGCCTTGAGCCCCGCGTAGCGGTAGGCGGCGTCGATCAGCTTGCCGATGTCTTTTTTCTTCAGCACCCGGTTGAGCTGCCCGAAGGGGACCTGCGCCGGGAGAATACGCGACAGGAGCGCACGACCGGCGGTGGTCTTTTCGCGGCGACCGCGAATCCGGCACTCGATGGAGGCATGCAACGACACCTGACCGCGGGCGTGGGCAGCCTCGACCTCGTCGGGCGAGGCAAAAACCATCCCCTCGCCTTTGGCGTAGGGACGCTGACGGGTCATGTAGTACAGACCCAGCACGATGTCCTGGGTCGGCACAATCATGGGACGGCCATGAGCCGGCCCAAGAATGTTGTTGCTCGACATCATCAAGACACGGGCCTCAAGCTGCGCCTCAATCGACAGCGGCACGTGGACCGCCATCTGATCGCCGTCGAAGTCGGCGTTGAAGGCGGCGCAGACCAAGGGGTGCAGCTGAATCGCCTTACCCTCGATCAACACCGGCTCGAAGGCCTGAATACCCAAACGGTGCAAGGTCGGGGCGCGGTTAAGCATGATCGGATGCTCGTGGATCACCTCTTCCAGGATCCCCCAAACCTCGTCGATCTCTTGCTCGACCAAACGCTTGGCCGCCTTGATGGTTGAGGCGGTGCCACGCCGCTCCAATTCGGAGTAGATAAAGGGGCGGAAAAGCTCCAGCGCCATCTTTTTAGGCAGACCGCACTGATGCAGCTTGAGCTGAGGCCCCACCACGATGACCGAACGGCCCGAGTAATCGACCCGCTTGCCGAGCAGGTTCTGCCGGAAGCGCCCCTGCTTGCCCTTGAGCATGTCGGAGAGCGACTTCAAGGGGCGACGGTTGGCGCCGGTGATCGTGCGACCGCGTCGGCCGTTGTCGAACAGAGCGTCGACCGACTCCTGAAGCATCCGCTTTTCGTTGCGGACGATGATGTCGGGAGCGTTGAGCTCAAGTAGCCGCTTCAACCGGTTGTTCCGGTTGATGACGCGGCGGTAGAGGTCGTTCAGGTCGGAGGTCGCAAAGCGGCCACCGTCCAGCGGCACCAAGGGGCGCAGATCGGGCGGCAGCACCGGGATGACCTCAAGAATCATCCATTCGGGGCGGTTGCCCGACTGGCGGAAGGCCTCAAGCAGCTTGAGCCGCTTGACCAGCTTGGTCCGCTTGGGGACCGAGCCGGTGTCCTCGATGTCCTGGCGAATGCGGGTCGCCTCAGCCTCCAGGTCGATCTCTTTCAAGAGCTCCCTGATCGCCTCGGCACCCATCATCGCTACGAACTCGTCGCCGTACTCGTCGAGCATCGACTCGTGCTCCTCGACCGTCAGCATTTGCCCCTTGGTCAAGGGGGTCATGCCGGGCTCGACAACCACGAACTTCTCAAAGTAGAGCACCTGCTCCAGGCTCTTGAGGGTGATGTCGAGCGCCAACCCGATACGGGAGGGCAGACTCTTCAAAAACCAGATGTGGGCGACCGGGGCTGCCAGCTCAATGTGGCCCATCCGCTCGCGCCGAACTTTGGCCTGGATGACCTCGACGCCGCACTTTTCGCAGACGATGCCGCGGTGTTTGAGCCGCTTGTACTTACCACAGGTGCACTCGTAATCCTTCACCGGGCCGAAAATCTTGGCGCAGAACAAGCCGTCCCGCTCCGGTTTAAAGGTCCGGTAGTTGATGGTTTCGGGCTTCTTGACCTCCCCGAACGACCAGGAACGGATCGTTTCGGGGCTGGCGAGACCGATGCGAATCGCATCGAAATCGCTGGTCTCTTGAGGACGTTCAATCAAACGGCGGATCTGGTCCAAAGGAACTCCCTCCCGCTGACAGTGGGGACGTTGAACTCGATAAGGGTCTTACCGGGCAGGTCGCTTAGTCGTCGTGACCGATCAACTCTACGTTGAGGGCCAGCGCCTGCATCTCCTTCACCAACACGTTGAAGGACTCGGGGATCCCCGAAACGAAGGTATCGTCCCCTTTGACGATGGCCTCGTACATTTTGGTACGACCGTTCACGTCATCCGACTTGACGGTGAGCATCTCCTGCAAAGTGTACGCGGCGCCATATGCTTCAAGCGCCCACACCTCCATCTCACCGAAACGCTGCCCACCGAACTGCGCCTTACCACCCAGCGGCTGCTGGGTCACCATCGAGTACGGACCGGTCGAACGGGCGTGGATCTTGTCGTCGACCAAATGGTGCAGCTTCAGGACGTACATGTAGCCGACGGTGACGGGGCGGTCGAAGGTCTCGCCGGTTCTGCCGTCGAACAGAGTGCTCTGGCCCGAGGTGGGACGCCCCACCCGCTCCAGCCAACGCTTGATGTGCGATTCCTTGGCTCCGTCGAACACCGGCGAGGCCACGGGCACACCGTGCGAAAGGTTCTGAGCCAGGGTTGCTAGCTCTTGATCGTCCAACGATTCAAGTGCCTCGGCAGCCCCCTTCTCGTCGTAGATTTCCTGGAGCTCTTCGAGCAGCAACCCACGAGCCTTGTCGGACTCCTGCTTGCGCCAATCCTCGTACATGTTGCCGATACGTTGGCCCAGCCCCTTGGCGGCCCAACCCAAGTGGGTTTCGAGGATCTGCCCGACGTTCATACGCGAGGGCACGCCCAGGGGGTTGAGGACGACGTCGACCGATGTGCCGTCGGCCAGGAAAGGCATGTCCTCGATGGGAACGATCTTGGAGATCACACCCTTGTTGCCGTGGCGACCGGCCATTTTATCGCCGACCGACAGCTTGCGTTTGATGGCCACGAACACCTTCACCATCTTAAGCACACCGGCGGGCAGCTCATCGCCCCGCTCCAGCTTCGTGCGCTTGTCGGCAAGCCGCGCCTGGACCCGGTCACGGGCCTTTTGCAGCTGCGCCTTCAAGGCGGCGATGGAGGGGAGAAGCTCAGCGTTTTTGGGCTCGATTTCGAACCACCGGTCGCGGCGCAGTCCGCTCAAGTAGGGGGCTGAGACCTTCTTGCCCTCTTCGAGATTGGGACCGGACAGGGCGGTGCGATTGAGCAACATCCCCTTCATCCGGTCGAAGATGTCCTCTTCGATCACCGCCAGCTCCGCCTTCAAGTCCTTTTCGAACTCGACCAGCTCGGCCTCCATCAAGACCTGGGCCCGCTCATCCTTCTCGGTGCCGCGGCGGGTGAAGACCTTAACGTCGACAACGGTACCGAACTCGCCGGGCCCCATGCGCATGGAGGTATCACGCACGTCGGCGGCCTTCTCGCCGAAAATGGCCCGCAAAAGCTTCTCTTCAGGAGAGATCTGGGTCTCGCCCTTAGGGGTCACCTTGCCAACCAGGATGTCGCCAGGGCCAACCTCGGCGCCGATGTAGACGATGCCGGAGTCATCGAGGTGACGCAGCGCCTCGGCCGAGACGTTGGGGATATCGCGGGTGATCTCCTCAGGGCCGAGTTTGGTATCCCGAGCCATCGTCTCGTACTCCTCGATGTGGATCGAGGTGTAACGATCTTCGGCAACCACTTTTTCGGAGATGAGGATCGAGTCCTCGAAGTTGTAGCCACCCCAGGGCATGAAGGCGACGAGCATGTTCTGCCCGAGGGCCAGTTCGCCCAAGTCGGTCGAGGGGCCATCGGCCACCACGTCGCCCGAATCGACCCGATCACCCACCCGCACAATCGGCTTCTGATTGAAGCAAGTCGATTGGTTGGAGCGGGTGTATTTGTCGAGCAGGTAAATGTCGACGCCGGGCTCATCGCCCTCGAACTCGTCGGCACGCACCACGATGCGGCGAGCATCGACCCGCACCACCACGCCGGGACGGCGGGCGGTCAGGGCTGCACCAGAATCGATGGCGACCAGACGCTCCATGCCGGTTCCGACCAACGGGCGCTCGGCCCGAAGGGTCGGCACCGCCTGGCGCTGCATGTTCGAACCCATCAGGGCGCGGTTGGCGTCATCGTGCTCCAAGAAGGGAATCAAGGAGGCGGCCACCGAGGTGATCTGGCGACTGGAGACGTCCATGTAGGTGATCTGATCGGGGGGATAAAGCCCCGAGTCACCCTTGTAGCGACACATCACCAGGTCCGAAACAAACTGGCCGTTTTCATCGAGGATGGCATTGGCCTGGGCAATGACGTGGGCTTGCTCGTCGATGGCCGACAGGTACTCAACCTCATCGGCCACGCGACCGTCCACCACCTTACGGTAGGGGGTCTCGATGAAGCCGAACTCGTTGACCTTGGCAAAAATGGCCAACGAGTTGATCAGGCCGATGTTTGGACCTTCAGGGGTCTCAATGGGGCACAGACGCCCGTAGTGGGTCGGATGGACGTCGCGCACCTCGAAGCCTGCCCGTTCCCGGTTCAGACCACCGGGGCCCAAGGCCGAGATACGCCGCTTGTGGGTGATTTCGGACAGGGGATTGGTTTGATCCATGAACTGCGACAACTGCGACGAACCGAAGAACTCCCGCACCACCGCCGAGACCTGCTTGGCGTTGATCATGTCGTGCGGCATCAGGGTTTCGAGATCGCCGGTGGTCAGTCGCTCCTTGATGGCCCGGTCCATACGCACCAGACCGGCGCGGAACTGGTTTTCCATCAATTCGCCCACCGAACGGACTCGACGGTTGCCCAGGTGATCGATGTCGTCGACCTCTCCATGACCATCGTGGAGCAGGCAGATCGTGCGCAGCACCTCGACGACGTCTTCTTTATTCAAGACACGTTGGGTCAAGGGGGCGTCCAAACCAAGGCGCGAGTTGATCTTCATCCGCCCCACGATCGACAGATCGTAGCGATCGGCATCGAAGAACAGGCTCTGGAACAAGGGACGGGCCACGTCGAGGGTCGGAGGCTCTCCGGGACGCAACACCCGATAAATCTCGACCAACGCCTCGGGCTCGTTCTCGACGTTGTCGAGGACCAAGGTGTTGCGGATGCTGGCAGTCACCTCGGTGCCGTCGATGGCCAGCACCTGGACTTCGTTGCGGCCCAGCGCCTGAATCTCGGCAATCGCGGTTTCGCTGAGCTTGTCGCCTGCATTGGCGATCACCCGACCGGTATCGGGATCGACCTGATCGAGGGCGAACGACAGCTCCAGGAAGGCCTCGCGGGGAAAGGCGATCTGTTCGATCCCCTTGCGCTTCTGAGCACGGATCATCCCCTTGCTGATCTTCTTGCCGGCGCCAAACACGGTCTCGCCATTGGCCGGATCGAGCAGGGGGAAGGGGAATCGCAGATCCGAAACCAGATCGATCCCACCATGGAGCACCGCCCATTCCTTCTCGACGCGGAAGGTCCAGCGCTCATAGAAGGTGTTGAGGATCTCCTCGTCGCTCATCTCAAGCGCCTTGAGGACGATGGTGGCCGGGATCTTACGGCGACGGTCGATGCGGCAGTGGACGATCCCCTTGGGGTCGAACTCAAAATCGAGCCAGGATCCGCGGTAGGGAATCACGCGGGCGCTATGCAGAACCTTGCCCGAGGCGTGGCTCTTACCCTGGTCGGAATCGAAAAAGACGCCGGGGGAGCGGTGCATCTGAGAGACGATTACCCGCTCGGTACCGTTGATGACAAAGGAGCCGGTCGGGGTCATCAGGGGGATGTCCCCCATATAGACGTCCTGCTCCTTGATGTCCCGGACGCTCTTAACGCCGGTCTCTTCGTTGCGGTCGTAAATAACCAGCCGCAGGGTCACCTTGAGCGGGGCCGAGTAGGTCAGGCCACGCTGCAGGCACTCGCGCAGGTCGAATTTCGGGGGATCGAACCAATAGGAGACGTACTCCAGCGTCGCCTTTTCGGCGTGGTCGGAGATCGGGAAGATCGCACGGAAAACCGCCTCCAACCCCACATCGATGCGCTTGTCTTTGGCACAGTCCATCTGCAGGAAGGAGGCATAAGACTCCCTCTGGATGGCGATCAAATTGGGGGCGGAAATCAGCTCGGCGATGGTGCCGAAATTCTTCCGAATACGCTTGCGTTCGGTCAGGGAGTACCGCATCGGATCTCCTTCTCAAGGCAGGGCGGGGCCTCGGAAATCGAGCATCCTCCGGCGGGTCCGGAGGGCCCTGATACGTGTGGGGGCAGCGTTGGTCCCATGGGGGACCCGACCGTTCCCTCAACGGGATCGCATCGACCCCGGGAACCGTCGATTTTCCGAAACACGAACAGGCCGGGCTCTGTTGAGAGCCCGGCCTGACTCGCTGTGATGCAACAGCCGGAGGCGGCCGGCGCCTCCGGCTTGAACCACATGCTTACTTAACTTCGACTTCGGCGCCGGCCTCTTCGAGCTTCTTCTTGATGTCGGCGGCTTCGTCCTTGGAGGCAGCCTCTTTGACGGGCTTGGGGGCCCCTTCAACCAGGTCCTTAGCCTCTTTCAGGCCCAGACCGGTGATAGCGCGGACAACCTTGATGACCTCGATCTTCTTGGCGCCAGCAGCCTTGAGGATCACGTCGAACTCGGTCTTTTCTTCTTCGACGACGGCAGCGGCGGCGGGGCCGGCAGCGGCCACGGCGACGGGCGCAGCGGCAGAGACGCCGAATTTCTCTTCGAGCTCTTTAACCAACTCGGCCAACTCAAGGACGGTCAAGCCTTCGATGGCGGCAATCAGTTCTTCGCGGGAAATAGCCATGGTGAAACCTCTAGGATCGATGTTCGGGAAAATTCCGATGATGGTTTTGCTGCAAGTCGGCGAAAAAGGCAGCTTAAGCTGCCTCTTCCTGGCGTTTTTCGGCGATGCCATTGAGCACCCGGACGAAACCGGTCGGCACACCATTGAGCACGCGGACGAACCCGGAAACAGGGTTCATCATGGTGCCCAACAGCTTGGCCAACAGCTCCTCGCGGCTCGGCAGCGACGACAGTGCCTTGACGCCGTTTTCGTCGATGGCCTTACCGTCCAGGACGCCGCCGATCACCTTCAGGGGCTCGACACCCTTGGCGGTTTCGGAAACAGCCTTGGCCAGGGCCACCGGCTCAGGGCCCCAAGCGATCCCAACGGGACCACCCAGGAACTGGTCGACATCGGAAAAGCTGGTGTCGGCCGTCGCCCGGCGGATGAGGGTGTTCTTGGCCACACGATAGCTGCCGCCCGCTTCGCGAATCGCGTTACGGAGTTTGTCGGCCTGAGCCACCGTCATGCCGCGGTACTGCACGACCAGGAGGACCGAAGTCTCCTGGAGCGCGCTGTTGAGTTCCGCGACGAGTTGGGCTTTACCCTCTCGATTCATACGCTCACCTCCTCTCTTTGAGAATTGTCGAAACCATGCTCATCGACCCGAGGTGGGCATGTCCGCGAAAAGGCAAATTCCCGAACATGTATCGATTGCCCGTCTCGGCAGGATCCCTTGAAAGGATTTAAGCCTGTCGGCTCCTGCGGTCTTCAACGGTCGTGAGGCAAATGGCACTAACTACAGCATCCAACCCCAGCTGGGGTCGAACGGTTTATTCGATCGAAGCCGGATCGGCGACGATTCCAGGACCCATGGTGCTGGAAACCGCCACCTTCTTCATGTAGGTCCCCTTGGCAGCCGAGGGCTTCAGACGGACCAACTCGTTAATCACCGCCACGGCGTTCTCACGCAGCTTCTCGACATCGAAGGAGGCGCGACCGACGGGGCAGTGGATGATCCCGGCCTTGTCCACCCGGAACTCAACCTGACCGGCTTTAATCGCGATGACCGCCTTCGCCACATCCATGGTCACGGTGCCCAGCTTGGGGTTGGGCATCAAACCACGCGGACCAAGGACCCGGCCGAGCTTACCGACCACACCCATCATATCGGGGGTGGCGACCACGCGGTCGAAGTCGAGCCAGCCTTCGTTCTGAATCTTATCGGCCAGATCGTTGTCGCCGACGTAATCGGCGCCTGCGTTACGAGCATCCTCGGCCTTGGGGCCTTTGGCGAAGACCAGGACGCGGACGGTCTTGCCGGTGCCGTGAGGCAGGGCCACCGAACCGCGGACCATCTGGTCGGCGTGGCGAGGATCGACACTCAGGTTGACGGCGATGTCGATCGACTCGTCGAACTTGGCGTTCGCCAGTTCTTTGGACAGGGCCAGAGCCTCGCTCAAAGGAAGGGGATTCTTACCGACCTTCTCGGCCACTGCGGCAAAACGCTTACTTTTGCGTGCCATGATGTACACCTCTTTCGCTGCGTTCCCAGCCACCCCGATTTCGAGAGGTGGCGCCTTTCGCCTTAAGCGACGACCTCAATCCCCATCGAACGGGCCGAACCCTCAACGGTCCGCATGGCCGCCTCAAGATCGTTGGTGTTCAAGTCGGGCAGCTTCGTCTTAGCGATCTCCTCGACCTGGGCCTTGGTGATCTTGCCGACGTAACCACCCTTACCGGGGGTTTTGGAGCCGCTCTTGAGACCGGCGGCACGCAGCACCAGCAACGGGGCGGGGGGGGTCTTCACGACGAAGGTGAAGGTCCGGTCGGCGAAGGCCGTGATGATGACCGGAACCTTCAGCCCCTCTTCCAGCTTCTGGGTTTGGGCGTTAAAGGCCTTGCAGAACTCCATGATGTTGAGTCCGCGTTGACCGAGGGCAGGACCGATCGGGGGCGAGGGGTTGGCCTTGCCCGCCGGAACCTGCAGCTTGATGTAGCCGATGATCTTCTTTGCCATGGTTCTTTAACCTCTTGGGCCCGCCGTTCGAGCCGGTTCATGTTCGACATCCGGCGCTCATGGCGCCTCGAACTCCACCGTCCGGCGGGGAGACAAAAAAGCGTGGCTTCCCGCCACGCCGGTTGTGCGACCGAATAGGGCTTTTGCCTTACGACTTTTCGACCTGACCAAAATCGAGCTCCACCGGGGTGGGGCGACCAAAGATGGAGACCGCCACCTTGACCTTGCCTTTTTCGGGACTGATCTGCTCGACCACGCCGCTAAAGTTGGCGAAGGGGCCGTCGATCACCCGAACCGACTCGCCGACATCGAAGTTGATCTTGGGACGGGGCTTCTCCTTGCCCTCTTCGATCTGCTGGACGATCCGATCGAGCTCCCGCTTGGTCAACGGCTGGGGACGATCACTGCCGCCCAGAAAGCCGGTGACCCGGGGAACGCTCTTGACCAAATGCCAGGAGGCGTCGTTGAGCTCCATCTCTACCAGGATGTAACCGGGGAAGAACATCCGCTCGGAGGTCTTCTTCACCCCCTTGCGCACCTCCTCGACCTTCTCGACCGGAACCAGGATCTCGCCGAACTGATCCTCCATCCCCTCCCACTTAGCCCGTTCGAGGATGTTGTCCCGCACCTTGCGTTCGAAGGTGGAGTAGGTGTGCACGACGTACCACTGCTTGGCCATGGAGACTTGTCCTCTTTCTCAACCGCCGATAATCAGACCGACCAACCAGGAGGCAGACATGTCGACCAGCCAGAGAAACAAAGACAGCAAAACCACCATGCCGAAAACCATCATGGTGGTCTGAGTCGTCTCTTTGCGACTGGGCCAAACGACCCGCTTGAGTTCCTGCTTGACGTCGGTGAGGTAGCTTCGGAATTCCGCGATTTTGGTCGCCATCTGATACCTCGGCTGGAGGACCCCATCGTCCCGTGGGGCACAGCGTATAAAAATGGCAGGACAGGAGGGGATCGAACCCCCAACCCCCGGTTTTGGAGACCGGTGCTCTACCAGTTGAGCTACTGTCCTACACCTACAAGGTGCCGTCCGGCGACCTTATGAAGCCGCCGAACCGGCATTAAACCTTGTGTTCTTTGTGCACCGTGTGTTTGCGGCAGAAGGGACAATGCTTCTTGAACGACAGCTTGTCCGGAGTCGTCCGCTTGTTCTTGGTGGTGGTGTAATTGCGCTGCTTGCACTCTTCACACTGCAAGCCGACGATGTCACGCATGGCGGTCTACCTTATGGAAGCGGCCCTGAGGGCGGTTTACACCGCCCGTCAGGGCCTCGTTGAACCTGCTACAGGGTTTGATTAGGCGATGATCTTACTGACGACGCCGGCGCCGACGGTACGACCGCCTTCACGAATGGCGAAGCGAAGACCCTCTTCCATCGCGATGGGCGCAATCAGCTCCACCGAAACAGAAACGTTGTCACCCGGAATCACCATCTCTTTGTCGGCGGGCAGCGTTACAACACCCGTCACGTCGGTGGTCCGGAAGTAAAACTGGGGACGATAGCCACCGAAGAACGGGGTATGGCGCCCGCCCTCTTCCTTGCTCAGGATGTAGGCCTCGCCTTCAAACTTGG
>MNWR01000098.1 GCA_001872725.1 Proteobacteria bacterium CG1_02_64_396
CCCGCGAATCCGGGCCAACGAAGCGGACCTCCCACCGACTCCAACCGGTGCGCGCATGGAACACCTGCACCCCAAACACGCCCGCCACCATGAGAGCAAGTTGCCCCATCCATATTGGCGGTTGACCATTCCGGCTATGGGCGGCCTCTTCTCGAATCTCCAGCAGGTCGGGGTCCGCATTGCCGAGGTTCGACTCCTCCATAAGCTCGCGGGCCTTGGCCAGCGCCAGCGCCGCCTCATGCGGATTGGTGCTCTTGGCCAGACGAAACAACTTGCGTATGCGGTCGAGTTTTTTAGCCATGAGTTGCCCCCCGGCACTCGGCGCAACGGTGCTCTTCGTCGTGCTTGGGGTTACGCACCAGGGCCAAGGCCAAGGCGACGCCCAAACCACCCAGGGTGATCCCGGCCACAAAAGCGACAGCAACAGCGATCATCGTTTTCCTCCTTCTCCGGTGATGAGGGCGCCGAAGACGACCCCGAAAACCAGGCAGTAAACGGCGATTGAAAGGGTGTCGATCCAGTCGAAAACCGGGGGCATGTCAGACCTCCCGTGAGAGCTGGTGGTAGGTTGCTTCTTTTATCTGCTTCATCACCGCGCCCTCCGGGTTACCAAGCAATCGCGCCGAGGCGGCACTCCTACACGTTGATGTTCATTCGGCTGCTCGTCAGACCCGGCGCACCACCGCCGGATGACCACCCCCCGCCTGGGCAGGCGGAGGGGGTTTCGCGTCCCCCCACGGGGGAGGCCATTACGTGGCCAGCGGCGGGGGCCTGGGAGGAGTTCGAGAGGAGCCCATCCCCCGCTGCGGGTGTTGTTGCATGTGCCAGGACACCGCCCGCTGGTCCTGGTCGCGGTACCACCGGCGGCGTGCTGCGCCGCCAGTCCCCACCGCGCCGGGGCTGTTCCTCATGCTACCTAGGAGTCTGTCGGACTTGAGATCGTCCTACTGCGCCGGCGGGTAATCGGTCCAAATTCCCCCGGTTTTTCGTCACATAGCCACCACTATGATCCTCAAAACCGTGAAAATTTGGCCTCGATTCCCCACTCGGCTCGCTACGGACGCTCAAGCCCGACAGACTCCTAGGCCACCTCTTCGAGTGCGGTCTCGAAGGGCTGGACGATGAAGTCCTCCCGCTGGGTGATCGCGATCCCCTGGATCTGCTCGGCCACCTCGGGCTCGGCAAGCAGCAGCTCCTTGCTCACCTCCTCCTTCGTGCGGATGAACCGGCCGAGCCCCAACGTCTTGAGCCGCTCCAGCACCTTGTCGGCCCCACGGATCGAGACGCTGGGGGGGCGCAGCCGCCAACTGAGCAGACCGCTGGCCAGCTGCGCCGTCTTGGTCTTGCCGCCCTGGGTCAGGGTGTCGCGGTTGGCGGCGGCCCAGACCTCAAGCCCCTGGGTCAGCGAGGTGATTGCCTCGCCGTGGGGCAGCGCCTCGGCCTCATAACGCTGCCGAATCGCCGACAACTCGTCGTTCATCCCCGCCTGAATGCGCTGGCGCTCACGCTGGTGGTGGCCGATTTTGGCAATCGCCTCGACCGCTTTGTCTTTGTTCTGAGGGATGGGCAGCGCGGCGGCGGCGGTTTTGGTTTTGATCTTCTTGGGTGGCATCGCGGTGTTCCTTTCGGTGTAAACGGCTTGAAAATGGGCAACGGCGACCATCAGCGGCGGCTCACCGCGCCCGTCAGGGCGGGAAAAGCCTCACGGCGGACAACCGCGCGGGTGTGGCGGCGGTGGCGAAGGCGGCGGCGGGCGAAGGGGAACAGCACGGCAATCAAGGCAATCAAGCATCCGGCCAACAGCGTCATGGCGTTTCTCCTCTAGCTGGCCGGAGACCGGCCTTTTCAAGAACAGCGGCAAACCCGCTGGCGAGTTCGTCGGGGGGCAGGCGCGGAGTCGGAGTGCTCAGGGCGTTCGTGCTCAGGCGTGGAGGGGCGGTACGCTTGCGCGCCTCTACCTCGGCCTCGCGCTGGGACTCCCGCTCCTCGACCTGTCCGGCCAAGACCTTCCACAGGTATCCATGCCCCTCCAGGGGGAGGCGGATCGTGCTATCGCTGGCGCGGGCGCGGTCGAGCACGACCTCCAGAGATCGGCGCAGGTCGAGGGGGGTGACGGCCAGTGATCGCCGCCCCAGATCGAGCTGCCCGCACTCGACCGCCTCGGCCAACGCCTCGACCAGACGGATCGCCTTGGGCCAGGCCATCCCCCTCTTGGGAGGCCTATGCAGACCCAAATAAGACAGGGCCAACAGGGGTCCGACCGCCTCGCCCAGGCGGGCCAGAGCGACTGCAAACTCTCGGGCTGCGGTCTCGTTCCCCCACGCCGCTGCCGAGGCGACGCAGCCGCATTCGGGGCAGATCAAGCGCATGGCTCGCTCCCGAATGGAGGCGGGGGCAGGGGCATCCAGTGGGATGCTGCGACGGCGCTGCAGACGAGGGTCTCGGTCGGGGCGAACACCGAGGGGGTGCGGGTCAAATACCCCATTTCCACCCCCCCTTCGGGGCCGGGGACGAACAACAACACGTCGATCAAAACGGGTGGCAGGGCCAGGTCGACCGGGATCCACACCCCGAACCCCGATTCAATGGGATTCATGACGGCGCCCCTCCTGTTTTCGTAGATCGGTTGCATCGCATCGCCTCCGACAAGGGGGGGCTCCCGAGACGTTCGATTGCCTGCTCCAGGCGGGATAACGAGGCACGGATCTCGGCGTTGATTCGGTCCAGGTCGAAGCGGGTGTGCACCCGTCGATCAAACGCCGGACACTCCCCCAACCGGTCGTGGGTGAGACGCCCGCAATCGGGGCAAGCGCGGGGATTGCGGGCGGGGGGGGGCTCGTGATGTTTGGCCACGCAATGGGGGCACAGGTCGCCGACCAGGTGGTGGTCGATCACCCCACAAAAATCACACCGTCCGATCATCGTTTGGCCCTCCTTTTTGGGTGACGGGTTGCGGTTTTGTCGGCCAATCGTCCGGTGCCTCGCAGCAAGCAGTCCCGGTCGTAGGAGTTGCAGTCGTCGAGCGGGCACGAAAGACACAGGCGGTCGGTAGGGTCGAGCCCCAGGCCGATGGCGGCGGCGGGCTGGCCGGGGCCACCCCCGACGGTGGCGATTCCGCCCTGCATGGCGCTGCGCCAGGTGTAGCCGCTCATTTAGCACCCCCGACCTTGCTGTGGGGGCAGGTTCCGCCGTGACATCCCTTCCAGACCCGCACCCGCTTAGGGTTGGTAGCGGCGAAGGGGCGGCGTTGGTGGTCGAGACACTCGCGGATGGTGATCGCCCCCACCCCGGCCACGGGGCAATTGACCGTCGACCCCATGTAGGTGCCCCGCACCAGCTGCTCGATGCGGGGCATATCGCCCTTGTAACTCCCCTTTAAGCACTGGTTTACGACCGCCGGAGATACCCCCAGCCGGGCCGCGACCTTGGTCTGGCTGCTGCGATCGCACTCGGCGGTCAGAACGTCGATCCAGTCACAGTCACTCATGGCTGTCCCCCGAGGTGTGGACCACCTTGCCGCCTTGAATCACCCGGGTCACCCGGCGCACCGTGGGGGCAGGACCGACGCAGCGGCCTGGAACGACCCGCCATCGCCCCGCCTTGAGTCGCTTGAGAAACCCAGCAGAGGCCAGCGCCGACAGGTACTTGCGAGCCTGCTCGTCACTTAGGCTGTGGCGGCTGGTCGACCCGGCCACCACAGCGTCGCGCAGCGAAAACTCCCCCAAAGGGCGGATGGCGGCCCATAGGCTGTCCTGCCAGGTGGGGGCCTCTGAATTCACGGCCAGGGGGGCTGTTCCGCCGCCCCGGAGGTAGCGGTATCGCAGACGGGGGTGGCAATGACCGGTGGTGACCGGCTCTTCGACCGCAGTCAGGTACCCCCCCTGGCGCAGTGCTGCCAGGTAGGTTTCGACCGCCCGGTTGCCGTAGTGGCCCGGTCGGGCGATGTCGGCAGCGGTAAAGCACCCTCCTGTGGAGGCATACGCCAGGATCGCGTCCCACATCTGTTGCCGGTGGGTGTTGTGCGGCGCCGCCATCACACCCTCCGCGCCGGGGGGCGCCCGGTGAAAAAGTCGCGACTGCCCCAATCGCCCAGCGTCACGGTGTCGAGTCCGTGCCCCTCGGCAAACTCCTGCGCCCGCTCCAGGTTGACGCACACTCGGCGGACACTTCCCTTGCTGGCCGCGACGATGGCGGCCAGTAGGTCGTCGCCGACCTGGGCACGCACGCAATACAGAGCACGCAACCCCAGGGCGTCATCCAGGGAGCAGGGTTGCGCGGGGAAAAAATCGAGAATTCGCCCGTGGAAGCGTTCGTAGCGCTGAAGCTTCTGCGGCAGCATCTCCTCGCCGATCAGTAGAATGGGGGCGCCCGACGCCTCGTAGAGGTCGCGTAGGATCTCCACGTAGTTCTGCCCCTTGTCGACCAGTTGATCGACCTCATCCACGATCAGGGGGCGCCCTGTTACGACCAGTTGCTCGGCCACCTTGTCGACGATCTGCGGCAGGGTCAGGCGGTGGGTCGGTAACCCCATCTCGTTGGCCACCGCCTCGACAAACGCCTTGCGGCTCCACGAATTACGTGCCTCGACGTAGAAGGCTGTGGTTTCCCCGGCGGCGTGCCCCGCCGCGAAGGACTTGCCGTAGCCGCTGGGGCCGTAAAACACCGCCAGGCCGGGCAGGTGACCGGGCCGGTCGGCCACCCGGTACAGGGCTTGCAAGGCCAGCCCTACGTTCTGGGTGAGTGCGGTTGATCCGCTGTGTTTCTGGGTTACCATACTGCCTCCGTTGTGTTGTCTGGCCCCCGTTGCTGCGGGGGCTTTTTTTATGCCTGGCGGCGCAATAAGGCCGCCGCCATGGCGTTCTGTGCCTTGTATTCCGGCGTTTTGGGGTAGGTCGCCACCCATTTGGCGTCATTCTCGCTCAGGGTGGCTTTATCAAGGCTGTTCAGCCTGTGCCACCGGGCAAAACGCCCCTGCGCCGTGTCGCCGTCCGTGACTGGAGCGGCTGGCTCCTGGCGTCGTTGTGCCAACACCCGCTGCTGCTGCGCCAAATCCTGCTTTTGCTGCTCTGTCAGCCCAGATTCGGGCGCAGCCATCCCCACACGGGCCGCTTGGCCCGCCGCTTGTAATGCCGGGGTGGTGTGGGGGGTCGAGGGGGCAGGGTAGGGGGCGATTTTTGGGTTGGTGGCGGCGCGGTGGGCCAGAATCTCGGCCGCCACATCCTCGACTTTGGCCGCCTTGGCCACCTCTTTGAGTCGGGCTTTTTCCTCCTGCACCCGCTTGCGCTGGAGGGCTTTGCCTTCCGCAGCAATAGCGGCGCGGTCGATTCCCAGCCCCGAACGTTCTGGGCACACCGCCTTGCAAAGGAATGCCTCGTCGGTGGCGGCGTAGGCGTAGACCGCGCCGATATCGGTTTCGTCGTAGAGCACCCGCACCTGCTGCCCCACTGACAGCCCCAGCTCGGGGGCGATGTACCACCCGCCATCAACCTTGATCCCCTTCTTTTGCACCGTGCGCAGCCCTCCTCCGTCGGGGGCCTCAGCCAACAACAGGTCGAGAGCGCGTTCGTCTGCGATGCGTCGCACCTCCCCGCCCCAACCCAGCGCCTTGTCGTGTGGGGTGGTGTCGATCCCTTCGTGACGGTTGTGGTGGTAGACGTCTTCCACCCAGCGGTCGCAGAAGGCCTGAAACTCCTCGACGGTCATCTTGATTTCGAGCGTTTCACCCCGGCTCATCAGGCGGTCGGCAAAACTGCGCCGGGCCTCGATCCCCTTGCGCTCGGCCACCGAGTGGCCGAGGTAGCCCGCCAGCAGCTCGACCAGATCGCGGCTGAAGGAGCCGAAAGCCCGCTCGATGTGCGGCTTGTGCCAGGGCTGGAACGGGGGGCAAAACTCCTGATCCACCCCTACCGCTGCCAGCACCCGTGTGTAGTAGTGACTCCGGTAGTCGCTGCCGTTGTCGGTCTTGGCTTGGGTCGGCACCCCCCAATCCAACAGGGCGCGACGGGTCACCGCCGCCACGGCGGTGGCCTTACTGGTCCGACTGACCAACAACTTCAGCCGCCGCGACCACACGTCGACCACCCCGATCACCGCGTGCCGACCGTCCAGCAACATCACGTCGCCTGGGGTGGAATCGAGCTCCCACAGCGCGTTGAGGCCAGTGGCGGCCGTGCTGGCGTCGCCCATGGCCACCATGTATTGGTTCTTCCACTGGTCCGGGTTGGCGAGGGCTGTGTGCACCTGCTTGTGTTCGAGCTTCCAGCGCGCCAGCCACCGTTCGATGGTGCGCAGGCTGGGCACGTCGTCGGGGGCGAAACGGGCCTGTAGCACCTGCTCGATGTGGGCCGGTCGCACGTGAGGGGTGTGCACTACCAGCCCCACCACCACCTCGCGCATCCCCGCAACGATGTCGATCTTCGCCTTCCCTTTACGCCCCCGGTAACGCCCCCCCAGACGATCCAACCCCTCGTGCTGCACCTCGCTGATCCAGCGCTGGAGGGTGCGGGTACTGACCCCCGCAATCTGCGTTCGGGTCGCGTCGCCGACCTGGATGCGCCCCTCTTGGTACTCCTGGGCAAACAGGGGTAGTGCCCGGTGGTGGGGCAGCCCCGAGGTCGCCCGAAACCCCCGGTAGGCGCCCAACACCTCTGTGCGGGCGTCCAGCCGTTGCTTGGCCTTCCCGACGAGCCGAGCAGCAGCGGACATCCCCCGTTCTTGGATTCGCCGCTGCACAGCCTCGTCCACGTCGTGCGACAGTTGGATCTTGTGGGCCACCGTAGCTATAGCAGCGCTGGATTGGGTGGCAGCACGGGCAAGGTGGAGGCGCACATCGTCCCGCACGGTCACCCCCTGACCACGAAACACCAGCGATGCGGGCAGGTCTTCGACCGCCCAGGTGAGCCTCCCGCCCAACCCTGCACGTTTGCCTTCTGGCCATTCGGCTCGGCGTGACCAGTGGTTGAGCACGGTTTTTTCCGCTACACCGCAGGCGACGGCGATGTCTTGGGCGGCCGCTCTCATGGCCCCCTCAAAACGCCGCCTTCGATCTTTCCTTCACGCAGGGCTTTGCGTCCTACTTTCTGAATTGGAGGGCTCATGCCGCATCCCCCTTCACCGCATCCACCGTAGACACCTCGTCGGGGAGGATCTCCCCCTCCTTAAGTCCCAGCACCACCGCCACCTTGTGGGCGTCGCCGCGCAAGCCCTTTTTCCGGCCCGACAGGATTTCGTGCACGGTGTTCGGGTGAACCCTTAAGTCCCTGGCGAAGGCATTGATCGACCGCCCAACGCGGCGGAACCGCTGGCGGGCAGCCATCAGCTTTGCGTCGTAGCCCTCCACTTCTTGCGGGGGGTTTGTTGGGTCTGTCATGCTCGCCTCCGTGTTACTTGTTAAGTGAAGGTGTGATCTTGGTGCAAGATATTGAACCTTGCAAGAGGTGTAGGTGCAGAATCCTGAACGTGGGGCGCGGCTGAAAGAGGAGCGGGTTCGACTGGGCTTTAGCCAAGTCGAATTCGCCAAATACGGCGACGCATCGAAGGGGAGTCAAATCCTCTACGAGAAAGGGAAAGCTCCGCCCGCCGACTATCTAGAGGGCATCGCCTCCGCCGGATGCGACGTGTTGTATGTGCTGATGGGGCGCAGGAATGGTGCCGAGGGGATGGACCGGGCTCGGTTGACCCTAGCCATCGAGGCGGTAGAGGAGGGACTGGCTATGGCGAAGAAAAGGCTCGATCCAGCAGCCAAGGCGCAGATGGTGATGGCCGCTTACGACCTGCTTGGGGAAGCGACGCCTGAGACGGGGACGAGGGGGATCGTTCGGCTGATTACTGCCGCTTAAGTGGGAAACTTCCAAAACTCGTTTTTGCCGCCGTTAATCTCCTAACCTATTGTAATTATAAGCAATCACCGAAGTTTCCCACATGGGAAACTTCTTTTGCCAAGTGGGAAACTTCCTCTCGCGAAGTTTCCCACTTCACGGACACACGGAGCGCCCCATGACCGATCCGAAGAAGAAGATCGTCGAGCTGATTTGCAAGGCCGCCGACCACGACGACAGTCGCATCCAACCAGCCATCGGCGTCACCGGCAACGGCAACAACATCGCGGGGCGCGATCAATACATCAATCACAAGACGGTCAGGAAGGTGGTGGTCACGCCGGGGGATGGGGCCATCGACGCCGCTCAGGCTGCCGAATTGCGACGTTTGATTGATGCGTGGATGGAGGCTCACAACGCGGTCAAAAAAAGCCGCTGTCTTATGGTGGGGCGTGGTCTTCCTTCAATAACGCTTTTTGTATCAGTGGTTTCAGAGAGTTGCCAATGCAACGCTTTGGCGAGGCGCGGTCGTGACTGATGCAGCAAACGGCGCGGATCAACGCCATGCCGAGTGCGCCAAAGAAGGCCCCCAATTGGCGCCGCTCGACGATCACGGCCATTAAGAGCCGCAGCACCAAGCAGCTTGGCGACCCCCGCGCTTACGCTGCTTACATCGAGACCCGGTTTGGTAAATCGTCGCTCGCCGACCTTACCGACGACGAGCTGCAACAGACCCGAGTTTACGTATTTGGTCGAACCCCTAAAGCATGACAAACCATCCGTCGCAACCTCTTCGTTTCATCGCCGTTTAAGCGTCGTTTAACGCTCTGCCCCCTGTCGTTGGTTTTCCCAGTATTTCCCGTATGTTCCCGCCATTTCCCGGTCCTTTTGTCCTATGACACTTTGGGTGTCGGGTCACACGAACCTCAAGTCCGACTACTCTTAGGGGAACGCTGATTTAAGGCCCCCTGCCTTTTTCAGCGACGCTTCGCAAAAACCAAAAGCTTCGGCGACTTAGGTCGCCTCCTACGTTCCTGATTTTGGCATCCCATCCCCGGGCTGCTCGGAAGCGCTGGACCAATAAGGAACCTCCCGACCACCCGGATTGGAACGGGTGGCACCTTTGCCCCCCTTGACACACAACCTGCAGCGATTTGTGCGCCGTCCCACTTCCTCAAAGATGGATCGACGGTAATGATTGACCCCATCGTGGAGCTCGATCTTGCAGAGCCGGTCCCCCCGGCAAAACAAGAAGGACTTGAGGCCACACCGGGAGCCCCCTTCAGACTGTTTTTGCCTGCCAATTCCACGGCAAATACAGAAGTGAACGGTTCTGGTCGACGGCCTTAATGGATGCTTCAAATCCCTGAAAAAAAACGAGAACCAGGCTATTTCCGACCTGTAAGGTCGGTCACAGCGAGGTGGATACTTCGGATCATGATGGAGTTGCGGAAGCGCAATTCTTAAATGTGCCGCAGCAATGCAGAAACCCCTGTTGAAGAGGACCACGCCATGAACATCTCCCTTGCATCGAATCGGGTCCGTCGCGGTGGCCGACTGCAGTCGCTTTTTGCGGGAATGTTTCTGGCCGTTGCCGCCTTGGCCGGTTGTTCCCAATCCCCCGGCAACAGCGCCCATGTGGTGGTGGTGACCCCCTACAACCCGCAGGCGGCCGCAGGGGCGATTGTTTCGCAAACCATCCCCCGCAACACCGGTGTTGAGAAAATCAAGGTGGTCGTCACCGACTCCACCACCGGACACCAGCTGGCCGCCATCAGCGCCCTTCCCGGTGTGACCTTGGCCCTCGATGTGGAATCGGGCTCAAACCGCTTGATCTCGGTTTCCGCCCTCGATGCCTCCGGCGACGTTCTGTTTGACGGCAGCGCGACCCGCAGCCTTCTCCCCGACGCCAACGTTACCTTGTCGGTGAATCTCTACGGTCGCCTGCTCAAGGGGCCGAGCAATCTGACGGCTGGAACGGTCGTCACCGTGCTTGACGATGTCGGCACCAGCACCACGGGTACCATCGACGCCAGTGGCGCCTTCCGGATTGCCCTGAATCAAAAGATGGTCCGCCCCTATTTGCTGCTGGCTCAGGATGGCACCGGCAATGTGGTTTCAGCCGCCATTACCGACGCTGCCGGACCAACCAGCCTGAACCCAGTGACCCATTTTCAAGCCGGAGATCTGCTGCGTCCCACCAATCCCGACCTATTGACCGATTGGCAGAGCGCCTGGAGCGGCTGGACCAAAACCGGTAGCGCACAGACCACTAAAATCAATGCGGTCGATACCGGCATGGCCCAGGCACTGGCGTTGTCGACCATCGGGGAAACCCAATTCCAGATCGCCCGTAGCCCCAACGCCACCACCTGGGCGATGGGGAGCTACAACGGCCTGACTGCGGTGTGGGTTGCAGGCACACCCGAGCTGCAAACCGGCTCCGGCTCGGTGGCTGCCAAGATTGTTGCGGGCGCCGTGGTTGGCGGTAATGCCGTTCTGGTCGCCCCCTACAGCGGCAGTGGCTTGAGCGCCGCCAACAAAACGGCGGCAGCAGGCGATTGGCTGCTGTGGAAGTCGGGCGCCACCACCGCCCCCCTGGCCATCACCCTCCCCACCACCTTAAGCGGAAAAACCGAAGCCGAAATCGGTGCGGCGATGCGGGCCGTTGCCGATCAGATCGAGCTTTCGGGTTACGACCCCTCAACCGCGACCGGGACCACCGCCCAGGCGCTGGCCAGCTTCCTGACCCCGCCGCTGGAGGCGGTGGTGCTCAATGGGGTGCAATCGACCTTGGGCAGCGCGGTGCTGAGCAGTTTGGGCAGCGCCATGGCGGCGGTCGGATTCGATCCGACCACCGGCAACCTCAACCCCATCTTCACCGCCACCCCCTCCCTGGTGCAGAGCACCGCCATCGTTGGCACCCAATTGACCCTGACCGGTTTGGGTGCCACCGATCCCAACGGCGACCCGGTCACCAAGGGTTACCAGTGGGAGTCCTCCTCCGACAACACCACCTGGAGCGCCATCGCGGGTAAAACCAACGCCTCGTTGATCCTCGCCAAGGCGCAGGCCCACCGTTATGTGCGGGCCGCCATCACCTTGAGCGACGGCAATGGCGGGACCGCCTCGGCGGTCACCGGGTCGATCCAGGTCGGCAACACCGCCCCGGTCTTCTCTTCGGCCCCCACCTTCACCGGCACCGTTGCAGTGGGCGGGGTGTTGACGGCGCAGGTCGCCACCACCGATGCCGACGGCGACGCTCGGGTTTATTCCTACCAATGGAAGGCGGCGGGGGTGGCGATTCCCGGGGCGACCGCATCGACCTACACCGTGGCCGTCGACAACGCCCACAGCACGATTTTGCTTGATGTGACGGCCAACGACGGCTTCGGCGGCAGCGTAACCGCGTTGTCAGCCGACGCACCGGTCCTGAACAGTGCTCCGGTTTTGGGGGGGACGGCCATCGTCGGCACCGCCAAGGTTGGGGCGGTGGTGAGCGCGCTGACGACGGTCGGCGATCCCGATACCGACAACGTGACGTTGACGTATCAGTGGACGGCCAACGGCCTCGCCATCCCTGGCGCGACCGCAGCCAATTTCACCATCACCGCGACCCAGGCCCATACCGCGTTGGGCGTGACGGTGACCGGCACCGATACCTTCAGCGCCAGCACCCCCTCGACCGCGACGGCAGTGACGGTGGGCAACACCGTCCCGGCCTTCACGGGGAGCCCCGCCTTTGTCGAGGGGAGCGTGGTGGTCGGCGGAACCTTGACCGTGGGGGGCACTGCGACCAGCGATGCCGACGGCGATCCGGTGACCGTTACCTACCAGTGGAAGGGCTCCGACGACGGCGGTACGACCTACACCCCGATTGCGGGGGCGACCACCTCGACCTTCACGGTACCCCAGCCCAACGCCCACCAAACTCTGGCGGTCGATGTGACCGCCTTGGACAACAAGGGCGGGAGCGTCACGGCCACCACCGCCACCCTGAGCGTGGCCAACTCGGCCCCCGTCCTGACCGGTTTGAGCACCACCACCCCCATCAATACCGGTTACAACGGGCTGCTGAGCGTCAGCGATCCCGACGGCGACACCCTGATCTTCACCGTCAAAACCGCCCCGACCAAGGGGACTCTGGGGACGATCCCCGCGGGGGGAAGCTTCACCTACACCCCGAACGTGGCGGTTTTCGGCACCGATTTCTTCACCGTACAGGTCGGCGACGGTTTTGGCGGCACCTCGACCACCGCCCGGGTCGACATCGCCATCCTACCCTTTGGAGTGACCAAGGTTTGGGTGGGAGGCGACGCCGCCGGAGCCAGCAATTGGAGCAACGCCAACAACTGGTCGCCGGTAGGGATTCCCCTCGGCAGCGAGGGGGTGATGATCCCCGTCGCGGCGACCAACCAGCCCACCCTCAGCGCCTCGGTCGCCTGCGCCGCCCTCTACATTGAGAGCGGTGCCACCCTGTCGCTGGGCAGCTTCAACCTGAGCGACAGCGGCGCCTTGAGCTTGGCGGGGGCGACCGTAACCGGTACCGGCGCGGTGATCCTGACCGGCAGCGGTGACATCAAGGCGACCGCCCTGCCCAACCTCGATCTGCAAACCAACGGCACTTACAACCTGGCTTCGTCGCTGAACATCACCGGCACCCTGACCTCGGGATCCTCCTTCGTGCCGACCCTCTCCAGCGCGGCACTAACGCTGGCGGCAACCTCGGTCGACGTCAGCGGCCTGACCTTGAACAACACCGCTCTGACCCTGGGCAACGGCGCCTTGACCACCTTCGATTACGTCACCTTTGCAGGCTTCGCCCCCACGGCCACCCAGCTGACCCTCAACCGCACCAGCGCCGCCTCGGTCTTCAACGGCCTGACCTTCGCCAACTTCCCCACCACCGGGAGTTACATCCTCGCCAACGATGGCGACGGCGCAGGCACCCCCTGCCTTGTCACCATTGCCGGGGGGGCCATGCCCCAGAACGGCGCCTCAAAGGTCACAACCTCCGGCGGTTTCCAGGTGGTGTGGGGCCTGGGCACCGAGGATTCCGACAGCGACACCTACAGCGATGCCCACGAGTTGGCGGCGGGGAGTGATCCGCTGCTGCTGACCTCTTTCCCGACTGGTACCGCTGTAACCGCCCCCATCGCTGCCCCCACCACCTGGAATTTGGCCGGTGGTCCCTACCTGGTGACCGGCGCGATCTCCATCAGCGGCGCGGGCAGCTTGAGCGTCGATCCCGGCGTGGTGGTGAAATTCGGGGCCGGGGCCAGTTTGGTTGCCGCATCGGGAGCCACGCTGAACCTCAACGGTACGGCCACCGCTCCGGTTGTTTTGACCTCGGTCAACGACACCACGATCAACGCCACCACCGCAGGGAGCGGTACCCCCGTCGCCGGCGATTGGAGCGGCGTCACCCTGGCGGGGCTGGGTAGCCTGAGCAATGCCGAGATCCGTTATGCCGCAAACGGGCTAACCATCACCAACGCCTCCCCCTCGGTCACCTCGATCAAGGTCAGCGACAGCAGCGGCTACGGCATTCAAGTGGCCTCGACCGGCACCCCAACAGCGCCCACGCTGAGTCAAATCGACATTTCCAATGCCGGTGCCCAAGGGCTGTGGCTCAACGCCCAAAGCGGGGGCACCCTGGTCGGAACCACCGTCACCGGAGTCACCATCACCAATGCTGGGGCTCAGGGGATTGCCATCGACACGACCGGGACGGCGTTGGGTTCGATCAATTCTGTCTCGATCACGAACTTCACCGTGACCGGCTCCGGAGCCGAGGGGGTCAAGATCGCCAGTGCCGGTGGCGCCGACACGATCACCCCCTCTTTGAGTAACGGCAGTATCGTCATGGCGGGCGGGAGCACCGTTCCCGCCCTGTTGGTGACCGGCACCGCCCCCCATCCGACAGTCACCTCGGTGGTCTGCACCGGGGGCAGCGCCGGATTGCAGGTCGACACCGCCGCCGTCGGCATCTACCTGCACAACCTGCTGCGCCAAGCGAGCCTTACTGGGGTGCTACTCAACACCACCGGCGCCCCCACCCTCAGCACCAACACCATTGTGCTCAACGGCAGCATTGGAACCGGTACCAGCGGCGGCGGCATCAAGATTGCCGCCAGTGGCCCTGGCACCTCGATCAAACACAACCTGATCCGCAACAACATGGCCGATCTGGGGGGTGGGATCTATGTGGCCAACGGCGGCACGTGGACCGGCGTTGGGGTCGGCGGTCACGATCTATCCATCGACGACAACCTGATCGTCGAGAACGGCGCCACCGGGTATGGCGGTGGGGTCTTCCTGGCTGCCGGCAATCCGCAGCTGAGCCACAACACCATCTCCAGCAATCTGAGCGGTATAGCCGCCGGTGGTGGCGGGTTGTACATCGGCGGTGGCGTGGTCGCCCACATGCTCGAAGACATCGTGGCCCTCAATACCGACTCCCAGGTCGGAACGCAGGTCGGGGACGACATTCTGATCGAGACCCTCTTTGGGGTCGGCACCGCCTCGCTGCTCAACGGGAGTCTGGAAAGTGACGGTTCACTTGCCGCGAGCGGCGGGTTGAGCGGCAATCCCCTTTTCACCGCCAATTGGTATCTCGGCAACACCGCAACCGGTCAGGGTTCGAACTCCCCCGCCGTCAACGCAGGGCAGGCGATGTCGGCCATCAACTACCCCTACTTTGCCGAACTGGTGCATTTCACCACCCGCATCGATGGGGTGGACGACACCTCCTTGCCCGACGTCACCGACTTTGGTTACCACCACCAAGCTGCGGCCCCGACGGTTGGTGCCGCTACCTCAACAGTGGTCGCCCTGGATCCGGCTCCCGCCCCCAGCGGCAGCACCACCATCGTGATTTCCCCCCGCGACAACATCGGCAACCTGTTGGGCGCCGGTTTGCAGGTGGTGGCGAGTGTGACCGGTAGTGCCTCCCTGACACCGCCACTCGGCACCAATTTCGGGGTTGGTGCCACCTCGATGCAGGCCGCCGATCTGGGCGACGGCACCTACGCCATCACCCTGTTGACGAGCGCCACGACCGGCAGCAGCGATACCGTTTCGGTCTCGGTCAACGGGGTGGCATTAAGCGCAACCGCCACGGTGAGCTGGTAACCCCAACCTTCACCAACCGTTTTCGAACTCCTCCACCCCGGCCTATTGGCCGGGGTTTTTTTTGTGATCGGCGCACAGATGGATTTTTCGTTGTGTTTTCGGACGGTTGAACCAACAGGGGGGCAACCCGCCGAACCATTCGCTCAAGATCCTGTTTTCCCACTATTTTTTTCCATCTATGGTGATCGCTTGTCAGGGGATGTTGATTTCGTTCAAACACGGGATGGATGGGGGCACGACCATGGTACATTCGGCTCGGTGGGTTCAGCGGTTGGGGACGGGACTCCTCCTGGGGCTTCTGGCACTGGGGGGGCTTGCGGGCTGTGGGGCTCCCGGTGACGGCTCGGCCCAGCTGGTGGTCGTCACCCCCTACACACCTGCCCCGGCAAGCGGTGCCATCGTTTCAAACCAAGTCCCCACCAATACCGGCATCACCGCCCTGCACATCACCGTCACCGAACAGAGCACCACCACCCCCATCGCCCAAACCACGGTTCAACTCGGCCATTCGGCGGTTCTCGACGTTCCCAGCGGCTCCGGCCGCCGCGTCACGGTTCAAGCGCTCGACAACCTTGGCGACGCCATCTATGGCGGGCAGGTTGTGGTCAATTTGGCCGCCAATGCCAGCGTCACCGTGCCAATCGATCTGTATGGCTTGCTCCTTAAGGGAACGGCTGCCACCGGCATCACCCAGGTTCGGGCTTTCGACGACACCGGTAGCGCCGCCAACGCAGCCGTGGGGGCGGGCAACAGCTACCGCATTGCGCTGAACGGCGCCATGAGCCGCCCCTATCTGCTGGTCGGACGCGACGGATCCAACGCGGTGCGGGCCGCCGCCATCACCGATTCAGCCGGGCCCACCGCCCTGGACGCCCTCACCTCGTTCCAAGCCACGATGGTGCTTAGTCCCACCAGTACCGCCCTAACCAGCGACTGGCAAACCGCCTGGAATGGTTGGAGCCGCGACGGCGCCACCCAAAGCGCCCGTTTGGCGGCGGTCGACACCGCGCTACGTCAGGCGGTGGGACTCACCCGTCTGGGCGATCTGGGGTATTCCGCCGCCCGCTCCGCCACCGCCACCGCCCAGGCGCTGACCACTTACAACGGTCTGGTCACCACCTGGGTAGCGGGAGTACCCGAACTGCGCACCTCCTCGGGGCAACTTGTCGCCACCCTCGACACCCAAGGCAACATTGTGACGGGACCGGCGGTGTTGATCCTTCCCGCCACCACCACCAACACCGGCACCACGGTGGCCAACCGCACCGCCGCTCAAGGGGAATGGCTGGTCTGGCAGGTCAACTCCCCCAATCCCCCCCTGGCCATCACCCCCCCCACCGCATTGAACACCCTGACCGAAGCCGATTTGGGGGCCTCACTGCGGGCGCTGGCCGACCAAATGGAGACGGCGGGGATCGATCCGGGGGATGGGGCGACCCGCTCCCCGGCCGCCATGGCGACCTATCTCGGCCGCCCCTGGGAGATCGTCGCTGGGCAAGGGGGGCGGACCTCGGCGGCGGGCAACCAGGCGTTGCTGCAACTCGGCGCCGTGTTGCAAACCCCAGGGTTCGATCCCGCCACCCCCCCCAACAGCAATCCGATCCTTCTTGTCCATCCCGATATCGACAACAACCATCCGGGGATCAACGGCACCTTGGGATTAACCGCCATTCCCGAAACCGGCGATTTGGAGGGGGATACCGTCCAACTGACTTACCAATGGCAAGCCAATGGCGTGGCGATCCAAGGGGCGACCGGAAGCAGCTATACCCTGACGACGGGGGAGGCGAACGCCGCCATCACCTGCCTCATCACCGCCAGCGACGGCAACGGCGGCACAGCCACCTTTACCACCCATCCGGTCAACGCTCCCATCGCGATCACCGGCAGCGTCAAAGATGGATCGGGCGCTGCGGTGGCTGGAGCCACCATCACCGTGACGGCGGGTGGGAACGGCGGCGCAACCAGCGATGTTTCGGGAAATTACACCCTCTACCTGCAAGCGGGGGCGGTGTCGGTTTCGGTTGCGGCGACCGGCTACATGGAGACCACCGTGAGCGGCATGGTGGGGTCCGGGGCGACGGTGTTGGCGGTGGCGGTGTTGGCGGTACAAGGGGGGGGGAGCGGCGATTTGAGCGGCACGGTCAACGACGCCACCACCAATCAGCCCATCGCCGGGGTGGCCATCACGATTTACGCGGGCAGCACGACCAGTGGCAACCCGGCGGCGCAAACGACCACCGATGCCAACGGCAGTTACACCGTGATGGGATTAAACGTCGGCACCTACACCGTGACGGGGAACTTGACCGGCTTCGGCCAGGGGTCGCGCACCACGATTGTTGCGGCCGGTGTCACCTCCACCATACCGGTCTTGCTGCTCAGCCCGGCGCTTGCAAACGGTCAATACCGCATTGTACTCAGTTGGGGGAGCGCCCCCCGGGATCTCGATGTCCATCTGGCCGGACCTAACCCCCTGGATACCGCTACCGGTATGTTCCAGGTTTTCTATGGTCGACGGGGGACAACTTCAGCCGCCCCCTTTGCCGTGCTCGATCAAGACGTCACCACCGGCTTTGGCCCCGAAACCATCACGATCACCCAGTTCCAGCCCGGAACCTACCGCTACTTCGTGCATAGCTATACGGATCGAGCCACCACGACCGGGACCGACCTTTCAAACCTTTCGACCGCCAAGGTCGAGGTGTTTTCGGGCGGTGATCTCAATGCCCTCTACACCTTCCAGATCCCCCCCGGTCGAACCGGTAATGTGTGGGAGGTCTTCCGCATCGATGGCGCCAGTGGGGTACTCACTCCGGTCAACCATTTCGGCGCGGCGAACCAGACCCCCTATGCTTTAAGCCTTTGGGGAACACCCGCCTTCGTCAACCTGGGGATGAGCGATACCCTGACCGCTGAATTCACCACGGTAGATGAAAACACGATTGCCGCGACCGGGGTGACCTGGAGCTCCGACAACCCTGCCGTAGTGGCGGTCGATCCCTACGGAACGGTGACCGGCATGGCCAACGGCGGCGCCATCGTCACGGTGGAGGAGGGGTCGGGACTGTTCCCGGCTGCCAGCCAGTCGGTCACGGTCAACCGGGTTCCGGCCTTCACCTTCCCAGCAACCGACCCCTACACCGCAACCACAGCCGAGGACACCCCGCTGACCCTGACGCTGAGCGCCACCGACCTGGACGGTGACAGCCTGACCTACGGTCAAGCGGTTGCCCCCTCCCACGGGGCATTGGCGGTCAACGGCCTCACGGGGGTGGCGACCTACACCCCGGCCACCAACTACAACGGCCCCGACACCTTCACGGTTAAGGTCAACGACGGGCGGGGCGGCATCGTCACCAACGTCGTCAACCTCACCGTCACCCCGGTGAACGACCCCCCGGTCATCGCCCTGACCGGCAACGCCACGGTCGACGTCGCCCAGGGAACCCCTTACGTCGATGACGGAGCGACCGCCAGCGACCTTGAAGAGGGCGATCTCACCGGCGCCATTGTCACCAACAACTCGGTGAACACCGCCGTTCTGGGCACCTACACCGTCACCTACAACGTCGGCGATAGCGGTGGTCTGGCAGCGACCCAGGTCTCCCGCACCGTCAACGTGGTGGCGGGGGCGGTGATCGTCAACGGCGCCACCACCTATGCCGGAGCCCCGGTTTCGGTAGCGCTGGGGGCCTTCGAGAACGCAACCTCGGTTTACCTGTTTCAAGAGCAGCAGGGGCTGACGCTGGGGAGCGATCAGGGGCTGAACATCGGCTTGCCGGGCACGTACGGCTCGACCTCCCCCCTGACTCCGGCGCTGCTCACCACCGGCTCGACCATCAACACCTTCTTGCTCCATTTCGACCCCGTGGGCTCGGCCAACACCACCTTGACCGGCGCGATCACCTTTGGCGATCCGGTGTTGGGCGTGATCGTCACCGACGCCGACCTCGACGCCAGCGACACCACCCTGGGCTCGGTGGCGGTGACCTATCCGACCGGTTTGGTGGCTCGGGGAAGTATCAACGGGGGGAATGAAACCGGCGATTCGGTGGTGTTAAGCGCCGACCGCCTGACCCTGACCTTCACCCTGAAGGCATCAAGCGATCTCGATCAGATCCGCATTGTCACCCAATCGGGGTTGGCCAGCGCCGCCCCCGACCGGGATACAGACGGCTTGAGCGATGTGGAGGAGATCCTGGCGGGGAGCAACCCCGACGTGACCGACAGCGACGGCGACGGGGCGCTTGATGGCAGCGACACCCATCCGATCAACCCGGCCCTCGGTTATGTGGGGGCACCCTCGATTGCGGCGGGTGTGCCGGTCGATTTCGAGGTGGATGATGGGGGTCTACGCACCCAAGGCACCCTTTGGCAATACGGGGTGCCGACCAGCGGGCCGAGCCGTGCCCACACCGGCACCCAGGTTTGGGCGACCAACCTGACCGGCAGTTACATCGACAATGCCGACGAGCAGCTTTACCTGCCCGCCGTCGATCTGACCGGAGCCACCAGTCCAACCTTGAGCCTGCGGCTGTGGTCGGCCACCAACGCCGCCACCACCGACGCCACCAATCTTGAGATTCTTGATTCCACCACCGGTGCCTGGACGGTGCTTCCCGCCCAGATCACCCCCTACGACGGCACCCAAAACAGCAATGCCGCCCTGCCCGGTTGGGGC
>MNWR01000099.1 GCA_001872725.1 Proteobacteria bacterium CG1_02_64_396
TTGTGTTTTCCGGGCATCGCTTGGCTCCTCGCTCTCGCCAATCATGCCCCCTCGGTCTTAACAAAACCTACTGTCCAGTTTTTGGGGTCCACTTCAGTCGAACGCATCACCCGAACGTCAACGGCCTTGGAACGCGCGGCGGTCTTGCCCATGACGGTGGAGGAACCTCCACCGTCGTACGCCGGGGGCGCTTCGACCCTGTGAGAACACTGCCTTCTCGTCCCAGACCGGGGGCGAGGGGACCGGTAGGGCAATCCTGGGTCTGCCTGGCTCGAATCCGAGGATTTAGTCCGAACGCATCCGAAGCCCTTCCCCCTCTCCCCCATGGGGGAGAGGGTCGGGGTGAGGGGGGTACAAGCGGGATTTTTGTTTGAAAAACGGCGATGGGTGGGTCGTGCCGTGCTCCATTCCCACCGAAACTCAGCCGCTTGACCCCATGCCGCCACCCCTCACCCTAAGGAAACGCTGATTTAATGGCGCTTCCGAGCGGCCCAGGGATGGTCCGCCACGTGGTGCGCTGTCGTAGGAGGCGACCTAAATCGCCGAAGCTCTGCTGATTTTGCAAGCGAAGCCAAAACCATCGCCGCCTCAGGGCGCCTACTTTTGGTTTTTGCGTAGCGTGCCGATTAAAAGGCAGGAGCCTTTAATCGGCGCTTCCCTAACCCTCTCTCCAGGTCTGGGGAGAGGGGACCGGTGCCCCCTTTGGACCCAACTTGAGATCCCCCAAAACGCGCTCCTGGGATCGCGGGGATGCCGTATCTCCTACTCGTACTGCATCCGTTCCAGATACTCCTGCCGCACCGCCTCGATCTCTTGCATCAGCCCATCCACATCGGCGCTGGCGGTCTCCTCCGCGACCCGACCGGTCAGCACCACCGCCGGGTGCAGCTCGCCGCGATCGAACAATCCCCAGATCTCTTTGCCGTATTGGGTGCCGTGCAACTCGGGGGCGAATTGGGCGAAGTAGGCGGTCATGTTGGCCACGTCCCGTTCCAGCATCATGCGGGCGTTGTGGTTGGCCGCCGCGTCGACCGCCTGGGGCAGATCGATGATGACCGGACCCTCCTCCCCCACCAGGACGTTGAATTCCGACAAATCGCCGTGGACCAACCCGGCGCAGAGCATGCGCACAATCTGATTGATCAGAAAATCGTGATAGACGACCGCGTCTTCGGGTTCAAAGGCCAGATCGTTCAGGCGGGGGGCGGCGTCGCCGTATTCATCGGCCACCATCTCCATAATCAACACCCCGTCGAAGAAGCCGTAGGGCTTGGGCACCCGCACACCGGCGTCGGCCAGCTTATACAGGGCGGCGACCTCCGCGCTTTGCCAGACGCTCTCCTGCTCTTTGCGACCGAACTTGGTCCGTTTGCCCATGGCGCGCGCCTGCCGACTGCCTCGCACCTTGCGCCCTTCTTGGTACAAAACACTCTGGCGGAAGCTGCGCTGGTGGGCCTCTTTATAGACCTTGGCGCAGCGGATCTCGCCCCGGCTGCGCACCATGTACACCGTGGCCTCTTTGCCACTCATCAACTGCCGGACGACCTCGTCGACAAGCCCTTCATCGAACAAAGATTCGAGCCGCTTGGGGATCTTCATGGGGGGGGATGACCTTCATCGGTGGGGGAATACAAAAAGCGGGGCGAAGGATAAGGGGGATCGGGGTAGGGGGCATCAAATAAGGTGAAATACCTGCGGTTCAAGGGCCATCGCAACGCGAACGGTCGAACAACCCCACCCAGCGACGATGGCCCTTGCAATGCACGGTTCACCCCCCGGTTTTGGGGGCAACCGGTTGTTTGGCGTCTCGGGGAGAAATCGAAGTACGAACCTTCATCACCTTTTGCAACATGTCGAACCAGAAAGGGGCGCCCAGGGAGATCGCCATGGCGCTGATGAGCAGCCCCACGATCTTGGTCAAGACCGCCCCAAGACATGCCAGCCACCCCTGGGATGGAGCTGCGGGGGATGGATGCCAACCGAACTGCAAGGTCGATGCGGCCATCGCCTGCTGGGCCTGTTCAAAGGCAATCCCCACCCCCGGTTGATCGTCGATCCCCTGCACGTTGACCTGATTGGCCACCGCCATCATCTGAGCCCGCGCCGCCGGGTTGTTGGCCAAAACTTGGGTGATTTGCAGGGTATCGACGTTGCCCACCACCACCAGAATCGCCGCTGTCCAAAACCCGACCACCTGGGTTTTGCGTTTGAACCAGCCACTGGCCCGGTCCATCACCTGATCGAATTGATCGGCCACCGATTGCCGAAAAGCCTCGGCATCGCCCCTGGCCTGATCCACATGGTGGGCCACCATCTGTTTGAGGTGGGCAGACGCCTTGGTGTCGGGCAGAGCATCCACCAACGAAACGCCCCCCTCCTCAACCTTCTTGGCCGCATGGACCGCCTTGTTGGCAAGGAGCAGCGATTCAACCACTTTGCCCACCACGTCCGAGGGAATATACGAGGGCTTTTTGACGTTGCCTTTAGCGTCTTGGGTACAAAGGGATCGGATCAGAGGATGGGCATAAAAGGCTGCGACAAAGGACTGCTGGTCGTTCAAATCGCCCGCAAACATCTCTTTTAAGGCCGTTTCGAGGTTGTTGCTGCGCACGCTAAATAGCTGATTGAACCATTCGACGATGGCGGTGCAGACAATGCCAAACACCAAGTAAATCGTGATCAAACCGATCATCACATCGAGCATGTTGAGTCCGAACATTCCTTGCCTCCTTCGAATCGTTGACGGGGAAACGGCGACCCATCCACTCTGGGCCGGAGCAGTTGTCTGCAAAGGCCCATGACTTGTCAACAGCCGACGTCCCTCCCTCTTGCACCCTCCCGCCGTCGGGGTAGGGTTTTCCGATCTCAAGGAGGCCCGCCCATGCGTCCGATTCGCCCGTTTGCACTGCTCGCCCTTCTTCTGTTCCCCCTGCTGAGCCACGCCGACCCGATCAACGAGCCGCTGGCCCAAGAGGCGGTGCAAAAGGTGCAGGATCTGCTGCGAGCCAAGACCAACACCGCGACCTATGCCATGGAGGTGGTCCGTCTCGAATGGCGGCGCACCATGCGCTTCGACAGCTGGGACGACAACGTGCAGGACCGCTTTTTCATCCGGGTGCTGGCCCCCGCCAAAGACAAGGACACCACCTTCCTCAAGGTCGGCACCAACCTGTGGACCTACCTGCCCAAGCTGGAACGGGACATCCGCATCCCCCCCTCGATGATGCTTTCATCCTGGATGGGCTCTGACTTCACCAACGACGATCTGGTCAAGGCCAGCTCGGTGGTGCTGGATTACACCCACCGGGTGATCGAGCGTCACAAGCGGGGCGATCTTGAGATCCTGACCATCGAGTCGCGCCCCAAACCGGACGCGCCGGTGGTCTGGGGCAAGCTGATCCACACGGTGCGCTCCGACGGCATCCCCATGAAAACCGAGTACTTCGATGATGGGGGGACGCTGGTGCGCACCATGTTGTTCGAGCAGGTCAAGACGATGGACGGCCGGGAGGTCCCTACCCTGTGGACGATCCTGCCCGCCGACAAACCCGACCAAAAAACGGTCATGACCATCGAGGCGATCACCTTCGACCGACCCATCGCCGAGGATGTCTTCTCGCGCGCGAACCTGTCGCGCAGAGGGCGGTGATGACCCGCGCCATCCTCCCCATCGCCTGGCGCAACCTGACCCGCAACCTGCGCCGCTCCCTGATTACCTTGTCGGCCATCGCCATCGGCATGACGGCGCTGCTGTTTTTGTGGGGCTTCAACGACGGCTCCCACAACAACATGATGCGCAACATCGCCGCCTCCTTCGTCGGGGGGGTGCAGATTCACAAGGAGGGGTTCTTCCTGCACCCCAAGATGGAGGATGCCATCCCCGACCCCGAGGCGATCCGCGCCGCCCTGGCCCATCACCCCGACATCCCCTGGACGCAGCGCTTGATGTCGTTCGCCCTGATTGCCGGGGCCGACACCTCGGCGGGGGCGATGCTGCTCGGGCTCGATCCTCAGCGGGAGCAACAAACCACCACCCTGGCCACCAAGGTCGACCAGGGGCGCTTCTTCCAAAACTCCGACGAACGCAGCTGCATCATGGGGGCGACCCAGGCGCGCAATCTTCAGGTCGCGTTGGGGGACGAGGTGGTGGTGCTGACCCAGGACTACTACGGCGGCATGGCGGCCGACCGCTTCACCCTGGTGGGGATCATCGGCAGCGGCGAGATGGGGATCGACCGGGGGCTGGTGCTGCTACCGCTGCGTCAGGCCCAGACCCTTCTGGGGATGGAGGGGCGGGTGACCGAGTTTGTGCTGCAACCCTCTATGGAGCAGGTCGAGCGCCTTGCCGCCGCGCTGAAGGTGGCGTTGAAAGGGCAAGAGGTGGAGGTGCTGCGCTGGTTCGACATGTACCCAATGATGAAAGAGTGGGTCGCCATGGATAACGGCTTTTTCTACATCTTTATGACCATCGTCCTGTTCCTGGTGGTCTCGGGTCTGCTGAGCACGGTGCTGGTTTCAATGCTGGAGCGCACCCACGAATTCGGCATTCTCATGGCGCTGGGGACCACGCGGATCGAAATCGCCGCCATCGTCCTGATCGAATCGCTCTTCATTGTGGTCGGCGGCATCCTGCTCGGGGTCGGGGCCGGATTGGGGTTGGTCGCCCACTACCACAAGGCGGGGATCGACCTGGGCAATGCCATGGACACCGCCACCCGCTTCTACATCGACACCGTCATCCGCACCGAAATCGACACCGACCATCTGTGGATCACCATCGTCGCGATGGGGCTCTCCACCCTGCTCGCCGCGCTTTGGCCCGCCTGGAAGGCGACCCGGCTCGAACCGGTGGAGGCGATCCATCATGTCTAACGCCGCCGCCTCGCTGTCGTTGTCCACCTATCTGCGCATGGGCTGGCGCAACCTAATGCGCAACCCCCGCCGCACCCTGCTGACCCTCTCCTCCCTCATCGTCGGGATCGGCTCCCTCACCCTGCTCGGGGCGCTGGTGGATGGGTGGATGGTCGACATGCGCGACAACTTTGTCCTAACCCAAAGCGGCCACTTGCAAATCCACCAAGCTGGTTTCGAGCAGGAGCGGCAGATCAAGGATTTCATCCCCGACCCCGCCCCCATCGACGCGGTCCTCAGGGACCAGCCCAACATCCGCGCCTGGACCCACCGCATCCGCGCCTCGGGGCTCGCCTCGGTGGCGGGGGCAAGCACCGGGGCCGAGATCGTCGGCATCCAGCCCGAACAAGAGGGACAGACCAGCCGCCTGCGCAGCTTTCTCCACCAGGGGGTGTGGCTCGATCCTAACGACCCGCGAGGGCTGCTGCTCGGGATCCGCCTGGCCGAAAACCTGGGGATTGAGATCGGCGACAAGGTGGTGCTGATGACCCAGGCACCCAACGGCGAGATCGTCTCGGAGCTCTTCCGGCTACGGGGGATTCTGCGGGCCGCCGCCCAGGAGGTCGACGCCACCCTGGCTCTGATCAACCTCACCACCGCCCAACGCTGGATCGGGCTGGGGAACGGGGTGACCGACGTGGTGGTGCGTATGCAGGTGCACGGCCAAGAACAGGCGCTGCAAGCGGCGATCACCCCGATTCTGGGGCCGCAGCGCGAGGTGATGCTCTGGTGGGAGATCGACCCTTTGGTCAAGCAGTGGGTCGAGCTGGGGGACGTCAGCAACTACGTTATTCTGGTCATCGTGGTGGTGGTGGTGCTGGCCCAGATCCTCAACACCATGCTCATGGCGCTGATGGAGCGGGTGCGGGAGTTCGGCCTGATGGAGGCGCTGGGGACCGGCAAGCGCCAGCTCTTCACCATGGTGCTGTGGGAGAGCGTCGTCCTGGTGATGACTGGCAGTCTGATCGGCTGGGGCATCGGGCTGGGTTGGGTGATCTACTTGCAGGTCGACGGCATCGATCTATCCGCCTTTGCCGATTCCCTCGCCTTCGTTTACATGAGCCCGGTGATGAAGCCGATCCTGACCCTCAAAACCGAGGTATTGATTCTGACGACCTCATTCCTGGCCGCCCTGATCGCCGGCCTCTACCCCGCCTGGAAGGCGACGAGATTGCAGCCGGTCGAGGCGATGCGCGAGGTATGAAACCGCGATGATGCAGTGGCTGCACCGCCTGGCGCTGTTCCTGCGTCCCCACCGCCTATGGATGTTGGGCCTGAGCGGGGCTGCAACCCTGGTGCTGGTCGCTCTTGCCTTTCAAGCCCCCGCCCCCCAAACCGCCCGCTACGCCATCCCCGCCATGCTGCTTGCCGCCTGGGCGGCGTTGCTGGCGCTGCTGATTGCCGACTTTCAACGCCTGCCCCCCGTCGCCACCCCCGAGATGGGCTGGTGGAAACGCACCCAAATCGGGTTGCGCCGCCTGGGTTACCGGGTTCTGGCCACCCTGTTTGTGGTCACCACCGTTGTGGCGTTGGGGGTGAGCGGACGGTTGCTGGCGATTGGGTTCAACCTGGAATGAAGATGCATCGAAGATGGAATGTACAAGGTCGGAAGAGCGAAGCGAGGTCCGGCAGGCGGGGGGTCGCTGAACCCAAGACCCAAAAAACCAAGGGCAAAAACATCCACCCGCAGATGACCAAATTTGAGCAGATTAAGGCGTTTCAACGGCAAGCCTTAGGGAAGCGCTGATTGATTAGCGCTTCCGAGCGACCCAGGGATGGGTCGCCAAAATCAGGAACGTCGGAGGCGACCTAAGTCGCCGAAGCCCTGGTGATTTTGCACGCGAAGCCAAAACCATCGCCGCCTCAGGGCGCCTACTTTTGGTTTTTGCGTAGCGTCGCTGATTAAGGCAGGAGGCCTTTATTCAGCGTTTCCCTAGGAATCGGACTTGAGGTTCGGCCACGGGGTGGCCTCCTACGCGCAATGGCTTTTGCTTCGGTCCAGGCCTGACCCGAAGCCCCCATCCCGACGTCATCCCCGCGCAGGCGGGGATCCAGCGGTCGCAGGGGCGACAGCGCTGGGAGGGATGGGGCCACTGCGGGGGAGAGGCCGCCCCGGTGAGCCCACCGTGCGTTCGGGCTCCGAGAACAGGCGCAATCGCGCCGAGGGCGGCGCTCCTACCGCGTCGCCTGCGGGGGGATAACGCTGCGGGGGGGCTCTGCTGTCGTAGGAGGCGACCCCGTCGCCGAAGCTTTTGATTTTTGCGAAGCGTCGCTGATTCAAGGCAGGAGGCCTTTAGTCAGCGCTTCCCTAAGTTGCCGAAGCGAAGCTGGGTTGTTTCAGTCGGCCCAGGTTGTGGCAACGGGGGTCGATCCTGCCTTTTGGAGGGGGCGCTCCGTCGTGGCCGCTTTTCCCCCATCGCACAAAAGGCGGACGCGACGCAGCGCGTCCACTCCAGGGGGCACTTGGTGGGGGCGGGGTTGAGGGGGTCGGGTTGCCTCTCCATTCGCGGATAGAAATCCGCTCCCACAAAACCAACCCCACCCCACCGAAACCATCCGGCCTACGCGGGGCTATTGAGAAGACTTTGCTTCGTCCGGCGGCACCCAATCGTCCGCTGCCGGGGTTTCGTTCAATCCCCCACCCACCAGACCGTTCAAACTCCCCCCTTGCAGCCCCAACTCCTTGAGCAGGCTCTCCACCAAAGGGGCTTGGGCGCGGTAGCGTAGGGCGCTGTTGACCACCTGGTCGGCCAGGTTGCCGCTTCCATCCCCGGCACCGCTGGAGCCCCCCGAACCGCCCCCCAACCCTTCGACCTGGTAGATTTTGATCCCCTCGATCCGCTCCATCGGTTTGACGCTCTGGGCGATGATCTCGGGCAGCTGCGCAATCAACGCCAGCTTGATCTGCCGGGCGATCTGCTCGGCTGCCAACAGGTTTTCGGCCTCGTTGATCGCCCGTTTGCCCTCGGCATCGACCGCATAGCGCATCCGAGCCGCCTCGGCAGCCAGCTTTTCGGCCTCGGCGTTCCCCTCGGCGGCGGTTTTGACCGCCAGGGCGTGATCCTCGGCGGCCTCTTTTTCGGCGGTAGCGGCCACCTTGACCTGGATCGCCTGGCGCTCGGCCTCCTTGGCAGCCTCGACCAGCTCGATCAGTTTCTGCCGCTCGGCGATCTCGGTCTCCTTCACCGTAATCACCTGCTCAGCCGCTTTGACCATCTCGGCCCGAGCGCGGGCGGCGACCGCCTCGGCCTCGGATTGCGCCTTGGATTTTTCGGCGATGGCGATGGCCCGGTCTTGCTCGGCCAACTCCAGGGCGCGCCGTTTGTCGATCTCGGCGCTTTCGATGGTCTTGGTCTTCTCGATGTCGGCCGCCTCGACGGCCCTGGCCTTGGCGATCTCCCGCTCGCGGATCTGCCGCTCCATGTCGATCCGCTCCTCGGCCACGGCCCGGTCGGCGGCGATCTTGCCCTGCTGGGTTTGCTGACTGGCCAGAATCTCGGCCAACTCCGCCTCCCGTTTCTTTTCGGCCTGTTCCCGGGCGATCTCCGCCTCCTGGGCGGCGCGGCGGATCGAGATTTCCCGCTCCTGCTCCATGCGGGCGTATTCCTGCTCCCGTCCGACTTCCAGCTTTTGCCGCTCCGCCTCCAAGTTTTTGCGGGCAACCGCCACCTCGGTGTCCTGCTCGATCTCGTTGCGCCGCTTGCGCCGCTCCTCGATCGCCTCGGTCAGTTTGGTCAGCCCCTCGGCGTCGAAGGCGTTGTCGGGGTTGAAGAACTCCTTGCCGGTCTGGTCGAGCCCGGTGAGCGAAACCGCTTCAAGCTCCAGACCGTTCTTGAGCAGATCCTCCGAGACCACCTGCTGCACCTTCTGCACAAAATCGACCCGCTGCTCGTGCAGCTCGATCATCGCCATCTCGGCAGCGACTGCCCGCAGGGCGTCGACGAATTTGCCCTCGACCAATTCTTTCAGCGCCTCGGGATTCATGGTTCGCATCCCCAAGGTTTGGGCAGCATTGGCAATCGATTCGGCCACCGGCTGCACCCGGACGTAGAACTCGGCCTGCACGTCGACCCGCATCCGGTCGCGGGTGATGAGCGCCTGCTCGTTGGCGCGGCGCACCTCCAGCCGCAGGGTGTTCATGTTGACCGGGATGATCTCGTGCAACACCGGCAGCACCATGGCACCGGCGTTCATGATGACCTTTTGCCCCCCCATGCCGGTGCGCACAAACGAGGTCTCCTTCGAGGCGCGGCGGTAGAGGCGGGCCAGGATCAGCCCGATGGTGAGCAGCCCGAGCAGGGCAGAACCGACGATCACGGCGATGTTGGTAAGGTTTTCCATGGCTTCCTCGGACCTATTCGTCGATCAGGATGGGGTGGGGATTGGGGATGGCTACGAACAGGGATCCCTTCTGGCGAACCAATAAGACGTGGTCGCCCTGTTTCAATTCGGGTTGCCCGGTGTCGGGCTCGACCATGACGTAGTGGGTTTGGCCGAAACCGTCGTGAAGTCGGGCTTGGGCGGGGGAGCCGGGGCGGGCGACCCCCAGGGTGATCGTCGCCACCCGCCCAATGAAGCTCTCTTCCGAGACCGCCTCGGTTTCGTCCTGGGGCAAAAAGTGGGCGACCAAGGCCGAACCCCAGCGGGTGACCGGCAGCGCCAACGCCAGCGCCGCTGGGGCGGCCAGCCAGGAGGGAAGCAACAGACCGGTGGTCGATTGCAGCGCAAGCTGGATCGAGAGCCCCGCGACCCCAAAGCTGGTCAGCAGCAGGATCAACACCACCAAAAACGGGGTTTTGCCTGAAGTGGACCCCAAAAACTGGACAGTAGGTTTTGTTAAGACCGAGGGGGCATGATTGGCGAGAGCGAGGAGCCAAGCGATGTCCGGGAAACACAAACGGCACAGTGCGCAGTTCAAGGCGAAGGGGGCGCTGGAGGCCCTGAAGGGGGTAAAACCACAAGCGAGTTGGCTAGTGA
>MNWR01000100.1 GCA_001872725.1 Proteobacteria bacterium CG1_02_64_396
GACGGTGCGGATCTGGTCGGGGTTGACGATGTTGCGATCCAACTGCGTGGCGGAATAGGCTTCGTCTTCGTCCTGCAATTCCCAACGTTTTTTGCGCGTGAGTTTTTCGCGCCGCTCCACTTGCACATGCGCGGGGATGACACCGCCGCCCTGGGTGATCTGCGTTTCGATCACATAGACTTCATTGCCCACGTTCACGCCATCGGCCACGGCTTTTTCGTGGCTGTAGTCGCTGACCACGTTCTTTTTGAAGAAGCCGTAGGTGCGGTTGTCCGGCGTGGCGGTGAGGCCGATCAGGCTGGCATCGAAGTAGTCGATCACCTGTTGCCACAGGTTGTAGATGGAGCGGTGGCATTCGTCGATGTAGATGAAGTCGAAAAATTCGGGCGGGACTTTTTCGTTGTAGACGACGGGGAGCGGCTCTTTGCCCAGCTTCAACTCGGCGGGGTTGATCTCTTCGGTGGCTTCGTCGAGCGGTGTGTCTTTGAGGATGGAGTACAGCCGCTGGATGGTGCTGATGCAGACCTGACTATCCTTGGCGACGAACGAAGACTTGAGCCGCTGCACGTTGTAGAGCTCGGTGAACTTGCGGTTATCGTCAATCGGCACATAGGACATCATTTCCTGCTCGGCTTGTTCGCCAAGGTTCTTGGTATCCACCAGAAACAGGATGCGTTTACCGTGCGCGTGCTTGAGCAGGCGATAGATGGAGGTGATGGCGGTGTAGGTCTTGCCCGCACCGGTCGCCATCTGGATGAGGGCGCGTGGGCGGTCGGCCTTGAACGAGGTTTCCAGATTGCTAATCGCGGTTTCCTGGCAATCGCGCAGGCGCAATTCCTTGGCGGGCAGTTTGTTCGGGTTGAGTTCGGGAATGTGCTGCAAACGTGCGCGCAGTGAATCACCTTGCGACAACCATTCCTTGATCGTTTCGGGGCGGTGGAAGTTGAACACCTCGCGCGAACGCGGTTTGGGATCGCGGCCATCGGTGAAACGGGTGACATCCCCGGTACTTTCGTACAAAAACGGCAGCGGCTGTTCGTTGTTGACCCACTTGAGTTTGGCGGCGGCATAACTGGCTGTTTGCGCCTCGTGAACGGTTAAACGATGCCCCTCCTCCACCCGTTTGGCCTCGATCACCCCCACCGCTTTTTTATCCACGAACAACACGTAATCCGCCGGGCCAACGTCGGTCTGGTATTCGCGCACCGCCTGCCCCAACCCCGCGCTTAGATCGAGTTTGCCGACCGATTGCACAACCCACCCCGCTTGCCTGAGCAGCGCGTCGATGGTGTCGCGGGCTTTCTGTTCTGGGTTTTGATTGCGCTGGTAGGTCATAAGCCTCCCTGTTGGCCTGGGTTTTCGCCCATTCACGTTGCTTTGACTGCTTACGTCGTCTCCCCTCGCGCCCAGGCCCCATACGCCGCCTGAACTTGGCCCTGCAAAACCACGATTTCGGGCAGGGTGTAGGGGTGCAGCGCCCGCAGCCGCTCCACCAAATCCGCCGCCCGCTCCGGCGGGGTTTTGCAGGTGAGCAACCACTCCCGAGCTTGTTCCTGCTTGCCCTCCCAGCGGTAGTGGCTGGTCACCGGTCCCGAAACCTGAACGCAGGCGGCCAGCCGCTCGGCGATCAGTGTGGCGGCGATCTGCTGAGCCCACGCCTCGTCGTCGAGGCTGGTGACCAGCATCGTAAAAGGTTCAAAGTTCATGGTGCACCCCTTTCGACCTTGCCTTTTTTGGGAGCGGACGTTTGTCCGCAAATGGAGCGTGGCCCTCCAAAGAGCAACACCGCATACCGTCGCCCCCACCTGGGCACAACCCAACAACGCTTCGCTTCGGCGACAGAAGTCGCCTCCCACAGACAAAGACGACAGTCGGGGTTTGGGGTGGCTTTTTGTAGGAGCGGTCCCCGACCGCGAATGAAGCGGCAACCCAATCGCCCCAACCCCCGCCCCCACGATGTGCCCCGAACGGGAGGTGCTGTGTCGCGTCCGCCTATCCTTGGGGTGCAGAAAGGCGGCCACGACGGAGCGTGGCCCTCCAAAGAGCAACACCGAATACCGGCGCCCCAACCTGGGCACAACCCAACAACGCAGCTTCGCTTCGGCGACAGAAGTCGCCTCCCTCAGGCAAAGACGACGGTCGGGGTTTGGGGTGGCTTTTTGTAGGAGCGGTCCCCGACCGCGAATGAAGGGGCAACCCAATCACCCCAACCCCCGCCCCCACCAAGTACCCCCTGGAGGGCGGCGTTTCTCCCCGCTGGCCGGGTGTTTACGGCCCCTCCAACGCCTGTTGCAACGGCGCCACATACCCCTTGAGTTTGGCCTCGATCTGTCGGGCGCGGGGGTCGGGGTTGTCGGCCAGGTTTTCGAGATCGGCCTGCCAACGCTCTAAGAGCGCACGCCCCACCAACGGCAAGTGGCTCCCCTCCCAAGCACGGTAGAGAATCGCCCCCTCCTGCTCGCCGCTGCCCGCCAGCGCCTGCATGGTGGCGGCGGCCTGGGCGGCAATCGCCAGCCGGTCGGGTTCCCCCGCCCCCTGCTGCCACCAACTCAGCAACATCTTGAGGTTTTGCCCCAGACGCTCCATCTCGGGGGTGGCCCGCAGCCGAAAGGCGGCCTGCTCCAAAATCGGCTGCCCCAGCCGCTGCCGGGGAGCTGAAGCCAGGGTCTTGTCGAGGGATGGCAGCGCGCACCAACGGGTGGCCAAATCGCGGTGGCCGCTCAGATCGCTCCGACGTAGCGCCTCGGCGGGCCAAGGGAATTCGGCAATGCGGGCCGGCCTGCTGAGCAGCGCCAGATGGACCCCCATCAGGTGCATCTCACCCTGGGGGAAGGCGGCCATAAACGAGGCGACCGCGGTACGCAGCGCCTCGGGGTCGAACTGGTTGAGCGCCAGCCACTGCACGAAAAGGCCATCGTCGGTCAGATGCGCCCCTACCAGCTCGAAATGCTCAACCGCGTAGAGGTTGCCCGCCCCTGCCAGGTCGGGATGGAAGAGGTCGCCGACGATGAGCGGCCATAACGCGGTGGAGCGCAGCAGAAAGCGGCGCAGGTCGCCGGGAATGACGGTCGCCCCTGGCGGCAGGGTACCGAGCTTCTCGGCCCCCGCGATGGCGGCTGGAGAGAGTTCCAAAATGGTGACATCTCGAATGTCTAAAAGAACCGCACCCGAGGCGGTGATGCCGCTGCCCATCCCCAAATACAGCGCCCGTTCGGGCAGCGAAGCGCCACCCGCCCAGGCAACCGGGGCGATTCCCAGGCGGCGCTCTTGGCGTAGCGCCACCGCATCGAGGCTGGCATCCCAATGGCGGCGACCGTTGATGAGGTAACGCACCCCCTGCGCATCTTGCGCCACCTCGCGCAATCCGGTCGCATCCTCCCCCTGCCACTGCACCGTCGCTTGGCGGGCGACAAAGAGGGGGTCGCTGGTGGTCATAAGGGGATCGAGCCCCGGTAGCCAGATCACCCCCCCGGCCAGAGCGGCGGGTAGCGCCAACCAGCGGCGGGGATTCCAGAGCAGGGCCGAAGCGGCGAGCAGTATGCTCAGAAGAAGGGCCGCCCCTTTGCTGCCCAAATCGGGCAGCAGCAACACGATGGCCAAGGTGCCGACCACCCCACCCAGCGCGTTGACGCCATAAAGCGCCCCGGCCGCCGCTCCCCCACCCCCCACGGCGCGTACCACGGCGGGGAAGAGCCAGCCCATCACGAAGGTCGCCGGCCCCACCAACAACAGCGCCAGCAGCCCGCCCAGCAGCAGCAGACTCATGGGGGCAATGTCGGGCTCAACGGCGCGTACCAGCGGACCGAGCAGCGCCATGCCGAGCCCCGGCAGGGCGAGCAGGGCGATGAGGATGACGAGCAGACGACCCGGTTCGTCGCTGCGATGGCGCCCCCAGGCCGATCCGGCGGCGATCCCGGCGATGAAGACCGCCAGAATCAACGCCAGCGCAGTGGCGGTTTGATCGACCAGCAGGCTCCACCACCGGGTCCAGACCACCTCGACCGCCACCGTGGCGGCGCCGCACAGTCCATAGGCGACCAACCAACGGGTGGGGGGAAGGGTTGCGGCGGGAGGGGGGACGTCTGCGGCAACGGGGGGCGCTCGTCGCGAAAGCCACCAGGCGATCCCCCCCACGGTCAGCGGCAGCAGCGCCACGACAACCTGGGCGCCGTGTAAACCCAACGCGGGGAGCAACAGCAGATCGGGGAGCAGTGCTCCGAGGGCGCCGCCGCAGGCGTTGACGGCGTAGAGCCGCCCGGTGGCGGCGGGCTCAAAGGGGAAAAGCCGCAGCAGCACCGGCAGGGTCGCACCCATCAAGACGGTGGCGGGGGCCAGCGCCAGCAGCCACAACAGCAACGCAACCAAGGGGTGATCGGGCAGGTGGAGCGCCAGGGCGGCGACCCCCCCCAACCACAACGGCATGAGCAGGGCGAGCAGTCCGATGGCCCCTTCGAACAGCCCGTAGAGGCGCAGCGGATGCAGGTGGGTCAAACGGTGGCGCAGCGTCCACCCCCCCAGCCCCAGCCCCCCCATAAAGGCGGCGATCACCACCCCGACCCCCCAGAGCGGCAACCCGGTCAGGGCGATGACCTGCCGCACCCAGAGCAGCTCGAAGGCAAGCGAGGAGAGCCCCGAGACGAAGAAGAGCCAGGGGACGACCCCCGCCCCCCCCCAAACGCAAACGCCGCCGGGAGTGACCCCGGCGGCGTTCTCGGTCGTGGCCCAATCAGTGGGCCGGTTCACCCTCGCCCTCCGTCTGGGCAGGGGCCGGTTTCTTGGGCGCCTCGATGATCCCCGACTGACCCGGCTCGGGATCCTCGTCGACCAGCAGCGGCAGATTGGGCACCTCGTAACCCTGTTTGGCGAAGACGATCCCCCCGGTGCTCATGAAGGCGACCTCCCACGTTTCTGAAACCATGGGGTAGATCAAGCGTTGAAAAGCCAGGGTGCCGTTTTGATCCACATCGGGGCTGAGGACCAGGTAGCCGACCTTGAACCCCTCGGTCAGCGCCTTGAAGTGCTCGGGATCCCAATTTTCGGGCAGCGGCACGGTGGTGTGGCCGCTGGCCATGGTCATGAAGCCGGGGAGCACCCCCATCATGTGGGCCCCCTCCGGCACATTCTTGGCGACCCAATCGACGGTCGCCTCCAGCCCCTTGCGCCCGTCCTGGGGAATGAACCCCTCGGCCAGCAGCGCCTTGCCGCCGATGCCGTTCAGGGTCCAGATCACACCGAGGATTCCCATCACCACCCAGCTCTCACCCTTGGGGCCGAGTCCGGCGCTGATCGATTTGAGGCCATGGACCAGCGCCACCGCCATCAAGGGGAGCAGCCCGACCAACTGCTCGGGGGCGACGAAGGGCAGAAGCAGCACCCCACCCAGCCCCAGCCAGGGGGCCAGTTCGGCGGTGCGACCGCGCAGCCAATCGAAAAAGGCGACCAGCAGGGCGATCCACAACACGATGCCGAGCAGATTGGCGCCAAAGCCACCCAGCACCGGCCCGAGCAGGGCCTGAGCAAAGGCGGGGAAGGCGGCGCTCAGGGTGAAGGTGACATCGAATCCGTACATGTAGGTCAGGATGATGGCGCCGAGCAGGCTACCACCCAGCAGGCTGCTCCAGCCGCGCGGGGCGCGGGTGCGACCGACCACCACCGCATAGGCAAGCATGGGGACGAACATGACCAGCCAGCCCCGGTCGATGGAGATCAACCCGAGGAAGGCGAACCAGGCCCCCACATGTTTGCCCGACACCAGCTTGTTCCCCTCCCCGGCGCCAGCGGCAAACATTTGCAGCATCAGCATCAGAATCAAGGCGAGCAGCCCGCCGCTCAGACTGCTGGCGGCACTCCAAAACGAGGCGGAAACGAGGATCACCGCCGGAACCAGCAACGCCGCTTCGGCCCCCATGCGCCGCCGTACCCCGATGGCGTGGTGCCACAGCCCGATGGCGGTGAGCAAAAACATCGCCGAATACAGGACGGTAGAGTTGGCGTTGACGAATTGCACCACCGGCCAGAACAGCAACAGCCGCACATCGGGAACGAACGAAACCAGTGCCGGATGGGCCATCTGGTTGAGCCATGCGGTGGTCACCACCAACATTTCGGCGCTGCGCTCCTCCATCTGCCAAATACCCAGAGGGAGCAGAACGGCCAAAAGCAGGGCGACGCCGCAGACGACGAGCCAATTCAGAGGGCGATTCATGGGGTCACTTCTTTTCGAAGAAGGTGCGGAACAGATTGTAGAAGAAGCTCCAGTAACCGATGGTCAGCAGGGTGCCGCCCACCGAGATGATGTGGATCTTCGCCCCCATCGCCGCCTTGGCCTCGGCATAGAGCATCCCCTGGTCGCGCATCAGCGCCCATTCCGACAGGCCGAGGTAGATCCAGCCGGTATACATGGTCACCGCGCCGGCCAGCATGAACCAAAAACTGACGTCGGCGATTTTGACCGAGTGAATGGGACGGCCAAAAACGGCAGGGATGGCGTAGTAGATCAATCCGATGATCGAGAAGGTGACCCAACCCAGATTGAAGATGTGGCCCAGCGCCAGAGGATCGACCTGGTGACCGGCCCGGAAGGAGGCCTCCAGAAAGTTCTGGCCCGTCGGGGTGGTCATGATGACGCCGTGAACGGCGCCGATGCTTAAGGCAAGACCGGCAACAATGAAGAATTTACGGATGTAGGCGTTCTCGTTCACAGCGGATGCTCTCGTGGTCAATGGGGAGCCCAGCCTATACAAGGCCAAAATGGGGGCGAAGCCTAAACCAAAAGGGAGGGGTGGGCACCCCTGGTTGTTGTTCGTCGGACAAATCGAACGTGCCCCAGCGATCTGTCAACCCCGATAAAAACCCACCAAAAAACTCGGTTATGGATCCCACCTCCTCGCAGTGCTAGGATCCCGCCCATTTTCCTGAGATCGACTCGGCCCCCGCACCACCGGGCCGTGGAGGCAACCATGCAACCCGACGCGCCACGTATTCGCGAAATACCCTACAACTACACCAGCTACACCGACCGGGAGATCGTCCTGCGGCTGCTGGGGGCTGAAAGCTGGGAGCGACTGGATCGCCTACGGGCGCAGCGCCGCACCGGCCAGTCGGCCCGGATGCTCATGGAGATCCTGGGCGACATCTGGGTGGTGGTCCGCAATCCCTACCTCTTCGACGACCTGCTCGACAACCCCAAGCGGCGGGCCGAGATGCAGTCGCTGCATAGCGACCGCCTGAACCGCATTCAGACCGGCGCCCACGACAACGAGGATGTCACCGCCCTGCTCGCCGCCGCCCACACCTCGGTCGCCCGCTTTCACAACGCCTTCAGGCAGACCCAGGCCCAACGGGTTAAGGCGCTGCGGGTGCTGGCCCGCCACACCAAAAAACACAACATCCACTTCGATCCCTACGCCAGGGTTTCCCACGTCACCGACGCCACCGACTGGCGGGTCGAGTACCCCTTCGTCGTTGTCACCCCCAACAGCGAATTCGAGATCTCCGGCCTGATTCGCGCCGCCAAGGAGCTCGATCTGGTGGTGATCCCCCGTGGGGGCGGAACCGGATTAACCGGCGGGGCGGTGCCGCTGCACCCCAATACGATGGTCATCAACACCGAAAAGCTCGATCACATCGGCGAGGTTGCGACCCACACCATCGAATCGGGGGATTTGGCCGGTCGGGTCATTCACACCATCACCGCCGAATCGGGGGCGGTCAACGGACGGGTGACCGAGGCTGCCAAAAAAACGGGTGGGCTGATCTTCGCCACCGATCCCACCTCGCTGTGGGCCTGCACCATCGGCGGCAACATCGCCACCAACGCCGGTGGCAAAAAGGCGGTGATGTGGGGAACCTGCCTCGACAACCTGCTGCGCTACCGGCTGGTCACCGCCGACGGCGGCTTCATGGAGGTCGTGCGGCTCGACCACAACATGGCCCGCATCCCCGCCGACGGGATCGCCACCTTTCGGATCACCCGCTTTGAATGCGACGGGGTCACCCAACGGGGCCAGGCCGAAATTCTCACCCTGCCCGGCTCGATCTTTCGCAAAGAGGGGCTGGGCAAAGATGTCACCAACAAGCCGCTCGGGGGGCTGCCCGGTATTCAAAAAGAGGGGACCGATGGGCTCATTACCCAGGCGACCTTCGTCCTGCACGAACCCTTCAATCACACCCGCACGGTGCTGCTGGAGTTCTTCCCCATCGACCTGACCGAACCGGTGCAGGCCATCGTCGAGATCAAGGATTACGTCGCCACGATCGAGGGGATCCACCTCACGGCGCTTGAGCATTTCGACGAAAAGTACGTCAAGGCAATCGGCTACAAAACCAAGTCGCGCCGGGGCAAACCGCCCCGGATGGGACTCATCATCGACGTGGGGGGCAACGACGAGGGGGCGGTCGCCAAGGCCTGCGACGCCATGGTGGCGCTGGCCAACCGGCGCGACGGCGAGGGATTCGTGGCGGTGGGGCAAGAGGCACGCAATCTCTTCTGGGCCGACCGGGGGCGGATGTCGCGCATTGCCGCCCACACCAAGGCGTTCAAGATCAACGAGGATGTGGTCATTCCGCTCCCCCGCTTGACCGAATACGCCGACTACGTCGAGCGGCTCAACATCGAGCTGTCGACCCACAACAAGGTCGACATAGCGGCCGGTTTGGTCGCCCTGTTCGAGCGGCTACGGCTGGATCTGACCGACGACGACCAGCTCACCGACCTACCCGAGCAAGACGGCTATCTGCTCGAAAAACTGGCTGAGTGCACCGCCCTGGCCGAGCAAGTGCGGGACGTCTGGCAAAACGTGCTCGACGTGCTCGACGTGCCCGCCAATGTGCACCCCGACCTGGTGCGTAATCTGGCCGCCATGACCGGGCAAGAGGGGATTCCCCAGGCGGGCAGCGAGCCGCTCTTCCGCCTCATCCAGCGCGGCGAGATCCGCATCTCCTACCGCAAAAGCCTGGAGACGCCTCTGCTGGAGATCATCGACGGATGGAGGGAGGTGGCCGACCGGATCAAGGCCAACCATGGCGCCATCCTGCGCGGTCGGGTGGTGATCGCCACCCACATGCACGCCGGCGACGGCAACGTCCACACCAACATCCCCCTCAACTCCGACCACGCCGAAATGATGCGCACCGCCCACAAGGTGGTGGAAAAGATCATGGCCAAGGCCGAGGCGCTCGATGGGGTGATCTCGGGGGAGCACGGCATCGGGCTGACCAAGCTCGATTACCTGGGGGGCGACATCAAGCAGGCGATGGTCGCATACAAAAAAACCATCGACCCCGACGACCGCTTCAACCGGGGAAAACTCGTCCCTGGCACCGATCTCACCTTTGCCTACACCCCCTCGTTCTCGCTGCTCGAACACGAGGCGCTGCTGATGAAGGCGGCCGACCTTGAAGAGCTCTCCGAGTCGATCTCCGACTGCCTGCGCTGCGGCAAGTGCAAACCGGTCTGCCACACCCACCATCCACGCGGCAACATGCTCTTCGCCCCGCGCAATAAGATTTTGGCAACCGGCCTCATCATCGAAACCTTCCTTTACGAAGCGCAGACCCAGCGGGGGATTTCGTTCCAGAACTTCGAAATGCTCGAAGAGGTGGCCGACCACTGCACCGTCTGCCACTCGTGTGAGAAACCCTGCCCGGTCGACATCGACTTCGGCGACGTCACCCAGAAGTTGCGCGACCTGCTGCGGGCCAAGGGCAAGGCGAGCCTGCGCCCCATGAAGAAACTGGCGATGGCCTTCCTGCTGGCCAAACAGCCGGGGACGGTCAACGCCATGCGACTGGGGATGATGCGCATCGGCATGAAGGCGCAGCGCACGGTAAGCCTGTGGCTCAAGGGGCTTGGGGTGATCCAGAAGCAGGATCACCGCAAGTTCGCCCCCACCGGCCAAGGGATTCAATCCCAGGTGATCCGCTTTATGGAGCGGCCTATGCCGAGTGTTCCGGCCCAAACCATGCGGGCGAGCCTGGGGATCGAGGACCGCAACACGGTGCCGATTCTGCGCGACGTGGCCAAAGACGAAGAGACGATGGAGAGCGTCTTCTACTTTCCCGGCTGCGGCTCCGAAAAGCTCTTTTCGAATGTGGGGCTGGCAAGTCTGGCGATGCTGCACCACGCCGGAGTCCGCACCGTGCTCCCCCCCGGCTACCTGTGCTGCGGCTACCCCTCGCGCACGGCGGGGGACGCCCCCGAATCGGACCGCATCACCTATGAAAACCGGGTGCTCTTCCACCGCATGGCGACCGCGCTGTCGTACCTCGACATCAAGACGGTGGTGGTTTCGTGCGGCACCTGCTTCGACCAACTGATGATCTACGAGATGGAAAAAATCTTTCCCGGCTGCCGCATCGTCGACATCCACGAGTTGCTGCTGGAGCGGGGGTATGGTGGATTGGGGGTTGCCGGAAGGCAGTACATGTACCACGAGCCCTGCCACACCCCGCTGAAACACCATGGGGCCCAGAAAACCTTGGCCACCTTGATCGGTGAGGGGGTGAGCCACCCCGAACGTTGCTGCGGCGAGGCGGGGACGCTCGCCGTCACCCGTCCCGACATCGCGGCCAAGATTCGCCACCGCAAAGAGGAGGAGATCGAAGCGATCCCGATTCAAAGCGGCGACCGCAAGATCCTCACCACCTGCCCCGCCTGTTTGCAGGGTTTGAGCCGCCTGGCCGACGAGACCGGAGCCGAAGCCGAGTACGTCGTCACCGAGATGGCGGCCACCGTGCTGGGCAAAGGCTGGGAGCAGCGGTTTGTGAACCATGTGCTGAACAAGGGTGGGATTGAGCGGGTGCTGCTGTAAGGAGGCGCCGATTCAAGGCAAAACTCCGTCATTGAAGCGCCTGTAAATCCCCCCTGCCCCCCCTTTGACAAGGGGGGGACGCTCACGGACGGGGGCGTTCGGGTCGGGTTAATCAGCGCTCCCCCAAATCCGATCCTCACCCGCTTCATCCAACGATCCGAACCGCCAAGGCCACCCATGAGCACCCAGTTCGTCACCACCCACCCCGAGGGACTTGCCGCCGATCAAGACCGCGCCACCCTTCCCCAGTGGGCTCAGGGCAAACCACCCAAACGGATCCTCAAACCGGTGGGGGAGGCGATTCGGCGCTGGAACATGATCCGCGAAGGGGATCGGGTGCTGCTGGGGCTGTCGGGGGGTAAGGATTCGATGGCGCTGCTGCTGGTGCTGCGCCACCTCCACCGGGCCAGCCCCGTGAGGTTCGAGCTGGGGGTCGCCAACATCAACCCCCTGACCGACAGCTACGATCCCGAACCGCTGCACGAGATCGTGCAAAGCCTGGGGCTGCCCTTCCACATGGCGCGGGAAGACCTGCTCACCCGCGCCCGCAAACACATCAAAAACGCCTCCTACTGCTCGTTTTGTTCGCGCCTGAAACGGGGTCTGTTGTACCAAATTGCCCGCACCCAGGGGTACAACGTCCTGGCGTTGGCCCACCACCAGGACGACATCGCCCAATCGTTTTTGATGAGCGCCTTTTACAACGGCAAGCTCTGGACGATGGCCCCCAATTACGCGGTGCGCGAAGGGGATTTGCGGGTGATCCGCCCCATGGCGCTGGTGCGCGAGCGGCAAAACCGGGCCTATGTGGCCGAGGCGGGAATCCCCGTCATCGAGGAGAACTGCCCCGCCTGTCTGATGGAGGAGCGCAAGGAGGGGGAGGTTGAACTGCGGATGCCGACCACCCGGGAGCACATCAAGGCGCTGCTGGCCCGCGAAGAGCTGGAGCACCCCCGTTTGATGGACAGCCTGATGACGGCGATGGGGCCGCTGCTGGATCGGGAGGGGGCCGAGTAAGGCTAAGGAAGCGCTGATTTATGAAGCGCTTCTGGGTGGCCCAGGGATGGGCTGCCAAAATAGCGCGCTGTCGTAGGAGGCGACCTGAGTCGCCGAAGCTTTTGGTTTTTGCGCAGCGTGCTGATTCAAGGTAGGAGGCCTTTAATCAGCATTTCCTTAACGACGCTCTGCGATTCAAGCCCGTCGAACAGGACGATGATCACTACACGCGCTCGTCTTGAGCCTGTCGACACAGGCGATTGCTTTGTACCCTTGATCGCCCAGGTACGCCGGTCGCCCGCCTTGCATGAGGACGCCCATGAACGCAAACGAGCCTCACGACATCCGCTGGATTCAACGATTCGACAACTACCTTCGTGCCTTCCAAACCCTGGTGGAGGCCGTGGCGCTGTCGCATATCCGGGCACTGACCAAGCTGGAACAGCAGGGGCTCATCCAGAGTTTTGAGTTCACCCACGAACTGGCCTGGAACCTCTTGAAGGACTACCAGGAATACCAAGGCATCAATGGGCTGATCGGCTCCAAGGATGCCACCCGCTCCGCCTTCAAAAACGGACTGATCGAACAGGGCGACGATTGGATGAAAATGATCGCCGATCGCAACCTGACCTCCCACACCTACAGCCCCGACATCGCCCAGGCGGTCGCCGACGACATTCTCTATCGTTTCTACCCCGCGTTCGTAAGCCTTGCCCAACGCTTCACCGCCCTGCGCGACGCACACGAGGCCCCATGAACCACGGTCTGAGCGACGCCACGGTTCACAAGATTCGAGATGTATTGGCCCTCTTTCCCGAGGTCGAGCAAGCGGTGCTCTACGGCTCGCGAGCCAAGGGCAACTATAAGCCGGGCTCCGACATCGACCTGACCCTGCTTGGCCCCAACCTCAACTCCGATCTTCTGGCCAAGATCGCCGACGCCCTGGACGACCTGCTGCTCCCCTACACCATCGACCTTTCGAGCTTCGCGGCGCTGGATCATGCAGGGTTGCGCACGCACATCGAACGGGTGGGGGTGGTGTTCTACCGGGCACAAAACGGCTAAGGAAGCGCTGATTTATGAAGCGCTTCTGGACGGCCCAGGAATGGGATGCCCAAATGGTGCGCTGTCGTAGGAGGCGATCTGAGTCGCCGAGGCTCTGCCGGTTTTGCAAGCGGAGCAAAAACGACGCTTTTGGCGGAGCGTGCTGATTCATAGGCAGGAGGCCTTTTTTCAGACTTGAGGTTCGGCCACGGGGTGGCCTCCTACGCGCAGTGACCCCTGCGTCGGTCCAGGCCTGACCCGAAACCCCCATCCCGGCGTCATCCCCGCGCAGGCGGGGATCCAGCGGTCGCGGGGGCGACCGCGCTGGGGGGGATGGGGACGCGGCGGGGGGGCGGGACGTGATCGCGCCGGGGGCGGCGCTCCTACCGCGTCGCCTCAAACGCCATCGCGCCGGGGTGGCGCTCCTACCACATCGCCTCAGGGCGCCTACTCAAGCCCCGTCCAAAACCCCTCGCGGCCTACCCCCTTGCCTTTCCCCCCCTCCTGACGCACCCTCGTATTACGGAATATCAATTCGTGTTCACAGTGTGAGATTCGGATACGGGGTTGTCATGCGGTACCTCCTGCTTCTGGTTGCTCTGTCTTTGGCTGCACCGGCCCAGGCCCACGATCTGTGGTTCGACCCCCTCCCCGACGGCGCGGTGTTGCACTACGGCCACCAGCATTCGGGCCACGAGGGGGTGGCGCTGCTCGACGCGCAGATGGCCCCCCCCCAAACCGCCACCTGCCTGCCCAACCAAGGGGCGCCCGACCATCCCGCCCCCCCGACCGCCCTCCCCTTTCGCTTCACCCACAACTGCGCCGCATGGGCGGTGAACCTCACCCCCACCTTCTGGAGCAAGACGGTCTACGGCACGAAACCCCAACCGAAAAACGAGGTGCCGGGGGCGATACGGGCTTGGCAATCGCGGGAGGCGCTGACCTGGATCGCCTCCTGGCGCCCCGAACTGACTCAACCCCTCGCTGGCAAGGGGTTGGAGCTGAGCCCCTTGGAAAACCCCCTGGCGCTTGGCGTCGACGACAAACTCCACCTGCTGGCGACCTTCGACGGGCAGCCGGTCGCCGGGGTCACGGTCGCCTACCGGGGCGATCCACGGGGGGTGAGCGACGACGCGGGGCACATCAACATCCGCCTCAAGGAGGGGGGGGTGCAGCTGATCGAGGCGAGCCTGGAGCGCCCCTTCCCCGGCCCCGAGGCCGACCAGACGATCTGGACCGCCACCCTGCAATTCGAGATCGCACCGTGAGCAGACGTCTCCTCCTCCCCCTGCTGCTGCTCCTTCCCTTGCCCGCATGGGCGCACGACGTCATCCACCAGGTGACCCAAGGGCAGGCAACCGTGGTTGCGGTGGGGTTCGCCGACGGCAACCCCCTCGACTTTTCGGCCTTCGAACTCTACCGGGGCGACGAGACGATCCCCTTCGCGGTGGGACGGACCGACGCCGCCGGACGGGTGGTGTTCATCCCCGACCAACCCGGCCCCTGGCGGGTCAAGGTTTGGTCCGACGACGGCCACGGCGGCGATTTCAAACTCACCGTCGCCTCACCCAACACCCCCTCGACCCCCGCCCCCACCACCGTC
>MNWR01000101.1 GCA_001872725.1 Proteobacteria bacterium CG1_02_64_396
CTCGGCAATTGCTCCTGCATTGCTCTACCTCCTGCATCCATGCAGTCGTGCGCCGGCGGGTAATCGGTCCAAATTTCCCCGGTTTTTCGTCACATAGACACCACTATGATCCTCAAAACCGTGAAAATTCCGCCTCGATTCCCCACTCGGCTCGCTACGGACGCTCAAGCCCGACAGACTCCTAGCTCCCCCTTTGAGCGTCCCTCCCCCGGGCAGGGGGGGGACAGGTGGGGGTCGAATGCCGCAATCGGAGGCGACACCCCGCTAGGAAGCAGCAGGTTTCGATAGGGATCGGGAAGGGTCGCCCCTCCCCGACCCCTATCAAGCAGGACTGAGGAGGTGTGGTTTGTGGCAGACCCACCCAAGGCCGCGGGTCGATTGCGCTCGAACCCAGGCTCCACGCTCCACCCGACCGACTTAAATTCGCTGAAAATCAACGCCATCTGCCGATCGATCTCTTGGGATTTGGAATCGGGCGCCCCCCCTTCCCGCACACCTTGCCGCACCCTTGCGCCCTACTCCGCCACCTGCGGCAACCACACCGTGAATACCGCCCCCCCCTCGGGCCGATTGCGCCAGGTCAACCGTCCGTGGTGGTCCTCGACGATCCCCAACGCCACCGAAAGCCCCAACCCCGTCCCCTGTCCGGCCGATTTGGTGGTGAAGAAGGGATCGGCGATCCGCTCCAGCAGCTCGTCGGGAATGCCGGGGCCGTTGTCGGAGACCGCGATGCTCACCCCCCCCTCGGCGCGGTGGACCGCGACCCAGACCTTGCCCCCCTGCCCCACCTCCTCGGCCGCGTTGCCGATCAGGTTGAGCAGCACCTGCACCAAACGCTGCCGCTGCCCCAGTACCCGCATATCGCGGGGGCAATCGGGATCGCGGCGCAGCTCGATTCCCCGCCGTTTGGCCTGAATTTGGGCCAGACCCAACGCCTGATCGACCGCCTCGCAGAGGTCGATCGGCTCCAGCGGCTCAAAGTCGCTGCGCGACATATCGAGCAGTTCACGCACGATCACCGCAATCCGCTCGCTCTCGCTGCGGATCAGCGCCACCCCCTCGCGGTAGAAACCGGGGTCGTCCTCCTCGGTCATGTTTTGCGCCAGGGAGTGGATTGAGGTCAGGGGATTGCCGATCTCGTGGGCGATCCCCGCCGCCATCTGGCCGATGGTCGCCAGCCGGTCGGCGTGGCGCAGTTGGCGGTTCAGTTCCCGTTCCCGGGTGACGTTTTCGATCACCACCACCCGCCCCTGCTCGGGGGGGGGCAGCGGCGCGCTGCGGCCTCGCCAGGCGGCGCCCGACCCCTGGGAGACGGTCACCGCTTCAAGCTCGGCGCTTAAGAAGGGGGCGATTTGGGGCAGCACCTCGCGCCAATGCCGCCCGGTTACCGCCCCCCCCTGCACCCAGCCCATCTGCCGCATGCTTTCGTTGATGAGGGTGATCCGCCCGCTGCGGTCGAGCACCACCACCCCAATGGGGGCGACGCCCAGAATCTGGTCGAGGTAACGGCGCAGCCGGTCGAGCTCGCCGGTCAAATCGCCCAGGTTGCCCCGCGCCTGGGCCACCCGCTGCTCGATGATCTTGATGGTGTCGGCAATCGCGGCGGGAGCGGTGGTGCCGGCCAGGCGACGGTCGATCACCATGTGGGCGATGGTGGGGCCGAACATGCCCGACAGTTGACGTTGCAACTGCGCCCGCACCCTGGCGGTGTCGCCGGGGTCGGTGATGGCACGAACCCCGGTCGCAGCCTGGGCCGCCTCGATCTCTTGTCGGGCCATCTCGGCCCCCAGCACCTCGGCCAACCGCCCCTCGATCTCGCCCAGACTCGTCACCCCCTCAACCACCACCTGCGGCGCGACCCGCTCCTCTTGGCAGAGCAGGGCCGCTTCGGCCTCGGATGGGGTGGGGTGGTCGCGCATCGATACGATCCAGAACAGGCCGCCGTTGACCAGCAGGCTCCAGAACACCCCGTGCGACAACGGGTCGATGCCCACCATGCCGAACAGGTGCTCGGGGTGGAGCCACGACAGACCGAACAATCCGACCTCCAGCCAGCCGCCGGGCAACACCCCCGAGCGGACCAACACCGGCACCACCAGCGTCAGCAGCCAAACCGCCATCCCCCCGGTCAAACCCCAGCGCACCCCCTTGGCGGTGGCGCCGGTCCAGAACAGAACCCCCAGCATCCCCGGCACGAATTGCAAAATGGCGGCGAACGAGACCAGACCGATGGCGGCCAGCCCCGAGCGGCTGCCCAACGCCTGGGCAAAGAGGTAGCCCAACAGGATGATGAAGGCGATCAGCAACCGCTTGCCCTGCAACAGCCAGCGGTAGAAGTCGGGGGTACGGGCGGGGGAGAAGGCGACCGGCAGCAGCAGGTGGTTCATCGTCATGGTCGACAGCGCCACCGCCGAAACGATGACCATCGCCGCCGAGGCCGAAAATCCCCCCACCAGTACCAGCAGCGCCTGCCAGGGATGACCGGTGGCCAGCGGCAGGCCGATGACGAAGTAATCGGGGGGCAAGTTCAGGCCGAGCGCCAGCCCCACCGCCGCGATCGGCACCGTCGGCAGGGTGATCCACCACAGATAGAGCGGCACCCCCCAGCGGGCCGAGCGGACGTGGGCCGGGTCGCGGTTCTCGGTGAACAACATGTGAAACTGGCGCGGCAGCAGCATGAAGGCGAAGAAGGCCAGCAGCAGCATGGTGAACCACTGCCCGTTCTCGCCCGGCTGCACCGCCAGGGTTTCGCTTAAGCCCGTATCGACCAACGCCCGGTCAAGCCCATCCAGCCCCCCCAGGGTGACCAACGCCAGCCCCCCGGCAACGAGGATCGCCACCAATTTGACCAGCGACTCGAAGGCGACCGCCACCACCAGCCCCTCCTGCCGGGTCTCCATCGAAAAATGGCGGGCGCCGAAAAGGACCGAAAAAACGACCAAAATAACGGTGATGACGAACGAGAACTCCGCCTGGGGATCGAGACCGGTCAGCGCCGCCATCGAGCCACCGATGGCCCGAATTTGCAGGGCGATGTAGGGGACGACGCCAATCAGGGCGACGAGGGTGACCAGGATTCCGACCGAGCGGCTGCGGTAGCGAAAAGCGAGCAGATCGGCAATAGAGGCAAGGCCATAGCGGTGGGTCAGGCGCAGGATCGGTTCCAACCAATAGGGGGCCAGAATCATGGCGAGCGTCGGACCGAGGTAGATGGTGAGAAAATGCAGCCCCGTCTCGGCCGCCGTCCCCACCGAGCCGTAGTAGGTCCACGAGGTGCAGTAGACCGAGATCGCCAGGGTGTAGATGGCCGGATGGCGGATGCCGCCGCGTCGCTCGGCCCAATAGGCGATGCCGAAGAGCAGCCCCAGGTAAGCGACCAACACCCCCAGCACCAGCATCGGATCGAGGTGGGCCACGCTCATGTGCGGATGCGGAAGATCAAGGCGATGGCGCCCGCCCAGCACACCATGATCCCCAGCCAGCTCCCCACCCCGACCGGATGGCCCACCAACATGCCGAGCAGCGGCCAGGTGAAGAGCAGCAGGGCGGCCAGGAAGAGGATCGGCGATTTGTGGGGGGATGGGGTCATAGGGGCCCGGGTTGCTCCTGGAAGAGGGGGCAGAATGCGGCAGGGCGTGGATTTTTAGGCGGCACAGCCCAACGCGCCACCCCCTTGTGGTCGTGGGTCGCTTGGGGTGGATTTCAGCAGGTCGGTTGTTGCTTCAAAAGTGAGCGGCTGGGGTGACCACAACGTGGGCCGCCGCGTTTCGGCGACAAGGCCCGCTGTTGCTTATTCGAAGGGGTGTGCTCCGTCGTGGCCGCTTTTGTTTTTGGAACGAATGGCGGACGCGATGCCGCTCGTCCCTCCAGTGAGCACCTCGGACGGGGTGGGGTTGGGGTGGCGGGGTTGCCTACTTCATTCTCGGACAGAAGTCCGCTCCTACACCCCCCACTCGCCCCACTCCACCAACCCAAACCCCTACCAATCCTCACTTTTGTGCCCCACCCCCTCCGCTAATCCTATTATTGACAACATTCGAATATTCTTATTTACTTGAGTCGTTGATCCGACGTGGAGTGTTGATTCCATGCTCGTTTCTTCCCCTCCACCCTCAAAGCCGCGCCTGCCCAGGCGCGGTTTTTTTTTGCCGGCACCAACAAGCGCGGGATGCCCCCGTCCACCGGGTCGAGTATCATCCGCGGCTTTTCCCCCTCTGCCACGTAGGACACACCATGTACACCCAATCCGGCAGTGAGCGTCACGCTTTGCGTAGCCGTGCACACGGCCTCAAACCGGTGGTCATCATCGGCACCAAAGGGCTCACCCCCGAAGTGGTCAAGGCGATCGACGAGGCGCTGGCCCACCACCAACTTATCAAGGTCAAACTCCCCCCCGCCGCCGAGCGCGAAGAGGATTTGATCGAGCAGATCGCCGATCAACTCAAAGCCGAAACGGTGCAAACGGTTGGCCGCATCGCCGTGCTCTACCGTCCCAAACCGGAAGAAAACAAACGATGAGCCAACCGGTCGACCTGACCCCCCTGACCGAGGTGATGGCTCGGCTGCGCGATCCCGAAACCGGTTGTCCCTGGGACTTGCAGCAGAATCACGACAGCCTCAAGCCCTACCTGATCGAAGAGGCCTTCGAGGTGCTCGACACCCTGGAGTCGGGCGATATACAGGGGCTTAAAGGGGAATTGGGCGATCTGTTGCTGCAAATCGTCTTCCACGCCCGGCTGGCCGAAGAACGGGGCGATTTCGACATGGCGGGGGTGATTGCCGCCATCGTCGACAAGATGGTGCGCCGTCACCCCCACGTCTTCGGCGATAACACCGCCGCCGGCAACGCCGAGAGTCACGACAAGCAGTGGGAGGCGATCAAGGATGCCGAGCGCGGCGGCGCCTCGCGGCTGGCCGACGTGCCGCGGGGCCTGCCCGCCCTGCACCTGGCCGCCAAGATGCAAAAGCGTGCCGCCACCCTCGGCTTTGAGTTCCCCTCGTCGTTGGAGGCGATCCACAAGCTGGTGGAGGAGGTGCACGAATTCGAGGCCGAGATTCAGGCCCGCGAAATGGAGCGGGCCGAAGAGGAGTTCGGCGACATCCTCTTCGCCATGGTCAACGTGGGCCGGATGCTGGGGGTGCGGCCCGAATTCGCCCTGCGCGGCGCCACCCTGCGCTTTGTCGAACGCTTCACCCATGTCGAGGCCAACATCCGACAGGCTCGCAGCCAGGGGGGCAACCCCGATCTGGAGCAGATGGAGCAGTGGTGGCAAGAGGCCAAACGAATGCAACGTGCATCAACCGAAACATCGTCCAACATCGAAGAGAAAAAACCATGAGTTTGCTGCCTGCCGCCGTCCGTGCCGCCCGCGCCGCCGGAGCCGAAATCCGCCGCTCCTTCGGCGAACGGGACCGTTTCGACGTCGCCAAGAAGGGCCCTCAGGATTTCGTCACCTCCGTCGACCGCAAATGCGAGGCGATCATCCGCGAAACCCTCCTGGCCGCTTACCCCGGCCACGCCATCCTCGGCGAAGAAGAGGGACTCAAAGGTGCCAATGACGCCGCCATCACCTGGGTGGTCGATCCCCTGGATGGCACCACCAACTTCATCCACGGCCTGCCCATCGTCTCGGTTTCGATTGCGGCGGTCACCCTGGGCAAGGTGGTGACCGGAGTGGTGTTCGATCCGATCCACGACGAGCTTTTCACCGCCGAGCGGGGCAGTGGCGCCCAGCTCAACAACCGCCGCCTTCGCCTGTCCCCCGAGACCAAACTGCGCGAATCGGTGCTGGCCACCGGCTTCCCCTTCAAGAAGATCGAGTTGATCGAGCCCTACATGCCGCAATTCCGGGCGATGCTCCCCCGCTCCATCGGGGTGCGCCGCATGGGTTCGGCCGCCATCGACCTGTGCTACACCGCCGCAGGGCGGTTTGGCGGCTTTTGGGAGTTGGGGCTCGCCCCCTGGGACATCGCCGCCGGCACCCTGATTTTGCAAGAGGCGGGTGGATTCGTGACCGACCTTGAAGGTGGCAGCGACTTTTTGCGCAGCGGCAACGTCGTCGGCGGCGCCCCCGCAGTGCACCGAGAAATGCTCGAAGTGTTGGCCCAGGTCAGGGCCGGGCAGCTCGGGCAGGCGTAAGGGATGGGGAGGATGGTCATGGTGGGGAGCGCTATGGTGAATGCGCCGCGTTTATCGACCGCCCTCCGGTCCGTGCGGTCGGGGTTCGTTCGTCCCCTCATATCCCCCCGTCCCCCCCTTAGAAAAAGGGAGGGGACATGAGCGTCCGTGCCCCCCATCCGAATACCCCCCCCCCTTTTCAAAGGGGGGTCGGGGGGGATTTTCGCGGGACAGGGGGGGATTTCCCGCCGTCACAACCCATCCTCCCGGCAACCGTCATGACCCTGCTGCGCCCCCTGCACATCGGTCCCGTCGTCGCCCCCAACAACCTGCTGCTGGCCCCGCTGGCTGGAATCACCTCGCTCCCCTTCCGCCGCATGGCCAAACGGTTCGGCGCCGGGGTGGTGGTCAGCGAGATGCTGTCGGCCAACGCCACCGTGCAGGGGTCGATCAAGACCCACGCCATGGCCGCCATCGCCGACGACGAGCGGCCGGTGGGGATTCAACTGGCGGGGAGCGACCCCGAGATGCTGGCCGAGGCGGCCCGCATCCACGCCGATCTCAACCCCGACTTCATCGACATCAACATGGGTTGCCCGGTCAAAAAGGTGGTGAAGGGTCTGGCCGGGTCGGCGCTGCTGCGCGACGAGCTGCTGGTTGGACGCATCTGCGCCGCCACCGTCAAAGCCTCCCCCCTGCCGGTGACCCTTAAGGTCCGTCTGGGCTGGGATGAGGCCTCGATCAACATCCACCGCATCGCCCGCATCGCTGAAGAATCTGGCATCGCCATGCTCACCGTTCATGGCCGCACCAGGGCGCAGATGTTCTCGGGGCGCGCCAACTGGCAAATCATCGGGGAGGTTGCCGCCGCGCGCTCCATTCCGGTCATCGGCAATGGCGACGTGGCCAGCCCCGAAGACGCCGAGGCGCTGCTCAAAACCGGGGTTGCCGGGGTGATGATCGGGCGGGCCGCTTTAGGGCGCCCCTGGTTGTTCGGCCAGATTCTCGCCCATTTGCAGGGGCAGCCGGTCCCCGCCGACCCGACCCCCGCCCAGCGCGTCGAACTCATGGCGAGGCTCTTCGACGACCTCAAAATCCACCACGGCGAGCGGATTGGCTTGATGCTGGCCCGCAAGTTCGCCGCCTGGCTCACCCACGGTTTGCCCGGCTCCGGCGCCCTGCGCCAGGCGATCCACCACGCCCCCGATTGGGCCAGCCTCACCGCCCTGCTCGAAGAGGCGCGCGACCGGCTAGAGGGGGAAACGGCGTGATTTCTGCCGAAGCAATCCGGGTTTTGGACGAACTGCCCGGCGGCTGGATGGTGGTCGGCCCCGATGATCGCATCGTCTGGGTCAGCCACGCCGCCCAAGAATGGCTTGAGAGCGGCGCCGCCACCCTGACCAAAGCCCCTCTGCGCGAAGGCACCCCCCTGCGCGGCCTGCTCGCCCCCCTGCTGGAGCGGGTGCGGATGCGTCATGCCGAGGTGATCCTGCGCGAAGGGATGCTCGAATTACCCGGCCGCGCCCCCAAACCGGCCCAGATCGAGCTGGCTCCCACCAAGCTGCTCAGCGGCGGGATTTTGGTCCACGTCATCCCCAGAGAGCACCCCGCTTTGGGACGGCGCGAGCACCACATCGAAGAGCTCAACCTGCTCACCCAGATGGCCCACGTGGTCGCCCACGAGGTTAAAAATCCCCTGGGGGGCATTCAGGGGGCGGCGCAGTTGCTCGGCATGGAGGCCGACGGCGACGACCAAAAAAAAATGGTCACCATGATTATCGAGGAGACTGCCCGCATTCGCCGTCTGGTCGACGATCTGCTCAACCTGACCGAACCGCTCAAACTCAAGCAGGAGCCGGTCAACATCCACGAGGTGCTCGACCGTGTGGTGCAGACCCTGAAGATGGATCCCGCCTTCGGGCTTAAACCCGAGGCGATCTTCGATCCCTCGCTCCCCCCCGTTCTGGGCGACCGGGACCGGATGATCCAGCTCTTCCTAAATCTGGCCAAAAACGGGCTGGAGGCGATGGGGGGTGAGGGCAAAATCGTCCTGACAACTGCAGCCGCCTCCGATCTCAAGTTATCCTCCCCCGGCTCCGGCCCCTTGATCCGGGTGACGATCCGCGATTTTGGCCCAGGCTTGCCCCCCGAATTGCTGCAACGGGTTTTCACCCCCTTCTTCAGCACCAAACGCAACGGCATGGGCATTGGTTTGACGGTGGCCCAGCGTATTGTTTTGGCCCACGGCGGCTTGATCGTGGCCGAAAATCAACCGCACGGCGGGTTGGCGATCCACACCTACCTCCCCTCCTGCTCCGATGAACAGTAAGGAAACAACCTCCATGACCCGACCGATTTTCATCGTCGACGACGACCGTTCGATCCGCTGGGTGCTCAACCGCCGTTTGAGCGGCGCCGGATTCGAGGTGCGGGAGTTCGAGTCGGGCAAGGGGGTACTTGAGGGGGTGGCCGAGGTTCGTCCCTCCCTGATCTTTCTGGATGTTTCGATGCCCGACGTCAGCGGCCTCGATCTGCTGCGCGAGATTCAAGCCGGATTCCCCGATCTGCCGGTGGTCATCATGACCGCCCTGACCACCGTCGATACCGCCGTGGACGCCTTCGGTCGCGGCGCGGCGGAGTACCTGCCCAAGCCCTTTGACCTCGACATCGCCTTAGAGCTGGCGCAGCGCTTGACCCAGGCGTCGGCGGGCAAAGGGGCTGCCAAAGAGGAGACCGGCAGCGCGCCGGGGATCATCGGCAAGGCCCCGGCGATGCAAGAACTCTTTCGCGCCATCGGCCGGGTCGCCCCCACCGAACTAGCGGTGCTGGTGCACGGCGAATCGGGGACCGGCAAGGAGCTGGTCGCCCAGACGATCCACCGCGCCAGCCGCCGCGCCGCCGGCCCCTTCGTGGCGGTCAACATGGCAGCGATCCCCAGCGAATTGATGGAGGCCGAGCTTTTCGGCCACGAGCGGGGCGCCTTCACCGGGGCGGTGCAAAAACGCAGCGGTTACTTCCAGCAGGGCAAGGGGGGGACCCTCTTCCTCGACGAGATCGGCGACATGCCGCTCTCGACCCAAACCCGGCTGCTGCGGGTGCTGCAAGAGCGGGAGTTCACCCCGGTCGGCAGCACCATGCCGATCAAGGCCGACGTGCGCATCGTCGCCGCGACCCATCAAGACATGGAGCAGCAGGTCGCCTCGGGCCGCTTCCGCGAAGACCTTTTCTACCGCCTCAACGTCATGCCGCTGGAGATCCCCCCCCTGCGTGATCGCCCCCAGGATATCCCGCTGCTGCTCAAGTACTTCATCCAAAAGGTGGCGGTGGAGCTGGGGATCAAACCCAAGGACTGCACCCCCGGCGCCCTGGAGCGCATGGTCCGCCACCCTTGGCCCGGCAATGTGCGCGAGCTCGAAAACATGGTGCGGCGGCTGATGGTGCTGGTGGCGGGGGAGCGGATTACCGTGGCCGACCTGCCCAAGAGCATGCAGCAGCAACGCGAGGGGCTGGGACTGGCAGAGACGGTGGGGCAGGTGCTTGACCGGTTCTTCGGGTCATTGGACGGCAACCGTCCGGTCAATTTGATGGAGGTGGTGCTGGCTGAGGTCGAACGCCCCTTGATCGAGCGGGTGCTGGAGCGGACCAACCAAAACCAGGTCGAAGCGGCTTTGATGCTGGGGATCCATCGCAATACGTTGCGTAAAAAGATGGCCGAATATGGTTTGTCGGGGCGGGGACGGGGGAGGCCGGTTTCAGAGGGGTAAAGAACAGGCAAGGCGAGGAGCCTGTAAATCAGCCTTAAAGAAACGCCGATTCAAGGCCTCCTGCCTTGAATCGGCACGCTTCGCCAAAACCAAAAGTAGGCGCCATGAGGCGGCGTCGTTTTGGCTTCGCTTGCAAAATCAGCAGAGCCTCGGCGACTTAGGTCGCCTCCTACGTTCCTGATTTTGGCAGCCCCTCCTTGGGCTGCTCGGAAGGGCCGATAAAGCTTGTAGGGCTGCCCTTGAGTTTCAACGCCTTGCTTGGGGGATTGCTCCCATTCAACCCCCCATATTCGGCATCATTGTCCCCCCCCTGAACCACAATAATCCCCTGTCCCCACCGTCCGCTTAATCTCAAACCCCGCCCCCGGCACCAAAATGAACTCGCTCCCCCCCTCTTCGAACTTGGGATTGCCCCAATCGAAGGTGTAACCCAGGCCGGTCCAGGGGGGGCCGGAGGCGGTGCGGTAGTCTGTGGTGTAGAGGTTATTGAAAAAGGCGGCATAGTCGTGGATGCCGGGGACGCTGGGCACCGTCTTGCCGAAGGTGAGGTTGCAGGTGGCGTCATCGATTTCGGGGTCGACGCAGGGACGGAACATCTGGGCCGGGTCGACCCACATCTCGATGAATAGGTCGTAGCTCCAGCTCGGATCGAGCCCCAGGTATTGCTTCAAACGCAGGTTGAGGTCGGCGAGGGTCGCTTGCGGGTGAGACTGGGTGAAGGCTTGGCAGAAGCGCTGCACCTGAGGGGCTGCGGTGACCCAGGTGACGTAGGCCTCGGAGGGGGCGGTAGCGGTTTGACCCTTGTAAAAGCTGTCGTAACTGGATTGGCTCTTCCAAGCCACCACCAACAGCTTGGTGTGGTCGGCACTCCACACCAAATTGGGATTGTCGGGGGTGATGGCGACCAGGTTGTGGACCACCTCGGTGGGCAGCGCCACCGAAGCGTCGCGGATCGCCGCCGCGTAATCTTGGTTCGGCTGCCCCGCCTGAGCCGGAAAGGCCAGGACCAAAAGGATCAGGCCGATCCACCGTTGCATCGTTGCGATTCCTGCTGCCGCCGTCGTCATGACCACCTCCATGGGTTTTACCTTGGGCTTGTTTGCCATCCAATCCAAATAATCAACGTCAAAAACAATCGTTAATCGCGCCGGGGGCGGCGCTCCTACACGTTTTTTGGATTTCGCCGACCCGCGTTTTTACGGGATCCCATCCGGTTCGGCAAACCCCTTGCCCCCGCCACACCAACCACCCCCCAAAAGCAGCCGCGTCACGAGCACCGGGAAGACCAGCATGTTGAGGATGTATTCCGACCGGGTAAGGTCGGGGGAGCTCTTGCGCATCTGACGAAACACCACCCGCCCCCCTCCCATCACGCCACCACACCAAGCTGCGCAGCACTTGGCGCTCAACCCCTTGGTGACTGCGGTGGCACGGTGCGATAGGTGGTCAAGGCGGCATTGCAACCCAGATCGCGGGCCTTTAAAGAAACGCCGATTCAAGGCCTTCTGCCTTGAATCGGCACGCTACGCAAAAAACGTGGTAGGTGGCGCCAGTGTCGCCCGTTTGTTGTACCGCCGCCCCGAGGCCCGAATGCGACAACGTCGTCGGCCAGCAGGGTTGCGAGCGGCGCGTTCGGTTCAAGCAGGTGAAGCTCCAAAGCCTTCAACGTTTGCAGCTCTTGTTGGCTCAAGCCCACCCCTATCCCCGCACAAACATCTCATACAGCGTCAACAACACCTCAAAAATAATCAGCAGGGTGATGTACCACTCCACCCGCAGCGAACGTTGGGTGTGGAGCAAATCAAGCAGGGTTTGGGCGGTGCGTGAGATCAGCGCCAGTTTGCGGTCCAGCGCCAGTTGTCGTTCGTGGAGTTCGTATTCGTCTTCTAATCGGGCGTAAAAGCGCTCCAGTTCGGGGCGCTCCCAGAGTAATTCGGGTTTTTCGGTCACCTCGACCCTTCCCACCGTCTTTTGCTCGATCAGCAGCGCCGCCCCGATTTGTTGCAGCAGGTTTTTGCCGGTCGCCACCCCGGAGCCCTTTTCTTGCAACGCCTTGGCCAACGGTTCGATCTGATCGAACTGGGCAGCCACCGCCTTTTCGTAGCGGGCCAGCACCACACTCTTGCCCAGGATGTCGCCCAGCAGTTGCAACCGGGGAATGGTCGCCTCGTGGACGACGATTTTTCCGCTTTCGTCGATCCCCTCCTCCCGGTCGGGATCGACCGCCACCGCCGCCTGCTCCAACTCCGGCTCGCCAAAGGGATCGCGGATCAGAGGCTCTATCTGCCGGACAAACTCGACCTCCTCCAGCGGCGTCAGGTCGAAGAGCACCGCCGCCCCGTAGCGAAACAGCACCACCACCCCCCGCTCCCCCGCAGGAATGGTCAGGGGGGAACGGGCCAGAACCCGGGTGGTTTCGAGGGAGCGCAAGTCGAGCCGGTCGCCCAACAACAGCGCCCGCCCCCCCAAAGCCCGCCGCTGCCCAATGCGTAAAGCGGTCAGTATGTCGTCGCCCATCATGTTCTCCTTTGTGCCGATGCACCGTGGCGGCAGTCTCGCCGGTTGCGAAGCGGGGAGCAACGCGGGTAGTGGGGTGGATCGGGGTTCATCGGCCCACTTAACTCGACAGGTTCGGGATGAGCGGAGGTCGGGATGAGCACAGCCAGAGTGGGGGAGCATGCGGGATGCGGTCGACACACCCCCTTGCGCGTCGGCGTGCTCCCCCTTCGTCTGACCGCATCCCCTCTTCCCCATCGGGCACGGCTAAGGAAGCGCCGATTGATTAGCGCTTCCGAGCGGCCCACGGATGGGCCGCCAAAATCGGGAACGTAGGAGGCGACCTAAGTCGCCGAAGCCCAGGTGATTTTGCAAGCCAAGCCAAAACGACGACGCCTCATGGCGCCTACTTTTGGTTTTTGCCAGGCGTGCCGATTCAAGGCAGGAGCCTTGAATCGGCGTTTCCTGAACCGCCACGGCAACCCTACGGGGCCGGATTCGGGTACTTGCGCTGAATCGCCTCGATCGCCTCCAGCACCTCTTGGCTCAGCACCACCTTGGCGCTGTCGAGGTTTTGCCGCAGTTGCTCCACCGTGGTCGCCCCGATCAGGTTGCTGGTGACGAAGGGGCGGCTGGTGACAAATGCCAACGCCATTTGGGCCGGCTTCAAACCTGAGCTGTGGGCCAACTGGACGTATTCGGCGGTGGCGGCCTGGGCCTGAGCCCCCATGTAACGGTTGAACTGGGGGAAGAGGGTGAGCCGCGCTTGGGCGGGGCGGGCGCCGGCCAGGTACTTGCCCGCCAGGGTCCCCATCGCCAGGGGGGAGTAGGCCAACAGCCCCATCGATTCGCGGACGGCAACCTCGGCGCAGCCGATCTCGAAGGTGCGATTGAGCAGGTTGTAGGGGTTTTGAATGCTCATCATCCGGGGCAATCCCTGCTGCGCGGCGGCGCGCAGAAAGGCCATCATCCCCCAGGGTGTCTCGTTCGAAAGGCCGACGTGGCGGATTTTCCCCTCGGCGACCAGCTCCCCCAGCGCCGCCAGGGTCTCCTCGATGGCGACCCCCTCATCCCCCTGCTGATGGTTGTAACCGAGCCGTCCGAAATAGTTGGTTTTGCGCTCGGGCCAGTGCATCTGGTACAGGTCGATGGTTTCAATGCCCAGCCGTTGCAGGCTGGCATCGACGGCGCGGCGCAGGTGATCGCGGTTCAAACGGGGGCCGCCCCGCAACCAGGGGAGCCAATCGGCACGGGCCGCCGCCTTGGTGGCGACGATCAAATCGCCCTTGCCGCCCCGCCGCTTGAGCCACCGCCCCAGGATCGTCTCGGTCGCCCCCTGGGTTTCAGCCTTGGCCGGGACGGGATACATTTCGGCGGTGTCGATGAAGTTCACCCCCGCCTCGACCGCCAGATCGAGCTGGGCGTAGGCCTCCTCCGGGATGTTTTGTTGCCCCCAGGTCATGGTGCCCAGGCCGATGGCGCTGACTTGAAGATCGGTGGTGCCGAGGGTGCGGTACTCCATGAAGCCTCCGAGGAATTTCGAGCAAGGCGCCGGAGCGACGCCGTTAAATAAGGGATAAAAACAATGCGTGGTGCCCCACCGAACCGGAGGCAGACAGTCGGGTTCCCCGTGACGGAGCTGCCCCCATCGGGGATCCTCCGCCGCTGCTTCACCCTGTTGGCGCCGCTGCTCTTGCTGCCTGCGCTGCTGGGCGCCTGCGGATCGAAGGACGAGCGCATCGACCAAGCCTTCGACGCCCAGGTCCCCATCACCATCCGCACCGTGTATCTGGTCGATGACCGCTTCCCCGGTCTGGACCAACCCACCCTCGAAAAGGCGGTCAAGGTGGCCCAACAGGTGGCCCAAGAGCGCTTCGCCCTTCAAAAGCTGACCTTTTTGCCGTTGGAGGTGCGCCCCATCGGCCCTTGGTTTACCGGGGTGTTGGGCACGGCCCACCCCAAAGAGGCGACCTACCCGCTGCGCAAATCGGTCTCCCGTCAGATGAACAACGAGCAGGAGCAATTCTACCGGCAGTTCGACCTCAAGGAGCTGCTCGGCTTCCTCCCCCCCGAAAAAGCGGCGGGGGCGACCCTGGCCGACTTTCATCGCTACCTAATGCAAACCTGGGAGATGAAGCTGGCCAAGTTCAAGGCGCTGCAATACCAGGGCAAGTCGGTTTTCACCCCGGAGCAGAGCCCTTGGCAGCTGGCCTCGAACTGGATGGAGGTCTTCCGGCGCCAGCGCGGCTACGACTTCATGCTGACCAACACCGCCATCTTTTACGACCTACTCGACAACCCCTACCCCCACACGATTTTCAAACACGCCAAGATGGGGGGGATGGGGGAAAAGAGCCCCCACGCCCCCAACGGCAGGGGGCACGCCGCCATGGCCTCGCTGGTCGGCTTCACCAACATCGAATACCTGCACGAGGCCGATCTGCCCGCCGAAGAGGCCGCCGAGGGGCTGGGGGCGGTGCTGATGGCCCACGAGCTGGGCCACATGCTCTTCGAGCTTGAAGATTACTACGACCACCCCCGCGACTGCCTGATGAACACCCCTCCCGCCGCCCTGGGTTATCACGACGCCTGGGTCGCCCTGAACACTGCCCACCGAGTCTGCCCCAAGTGCCGCCCCCTGATTACGGCGGCCAAGGAGCACTGGCTCGACTCTTTGCAAACGCGGAGGTAACTGTGGATATCTTCATGCAAGCGGCCATCGAGGAGGCCGCGTTAGGCTGGAACGAAGGGGGAATCCCCATCGGTTCGGTGCTGGTTCAGGGTGGCAAGATCATCGGTCGCGGCCACAACCGCCGGGTGCAAAAGGGCAGTCCCACCCTGCACGCCGAGATCGACTGTTTAGAAAACGCAGGGCGCATCGGCTCCTACCGCGACACCGTGCTCTACTCGACCCTGATGCCCTGTTACCTGTGCGCGGGCGCGGTGGTGCAGTTTGGCATCCCCAAGGTGGTAGCGGGGGAGTCGGAGAGTTTTCCTGGGGCGCGCGCCTTCATGGAGGCCCACGGGGTCGAGGTGGTCGACCTCGATCTAGCGTCGTGCAAAGCGCTGATGCGGCGGATGATCGAGACCAAACCCGATCTTTGGGCCGAAGACATCGGAAAAGATTGAACTCCGCCGAACAATTGGCATTTGCGTCACAGGCAATCATTCCTCAGCGGACATGATTGAGCGCCCTTTCATCCCACGCTGTTTTCCCAAGGAGAGACCCATGACCCGTTACGCCTACCGCACCGTCACCCTGGAGCAAAAAGGCTCCGGCCTGCTGCACTCGCGTGACATTCCCGGATTGGAAGAGACCTTGAACCGGGAGGGGAAAGAGGGGTGGCATCTCAATCAGGTTATCCTCCCCTCGGCCGCTTTCGGGGAATCGGACCGGGTGGTGCTGGTGTTCGACCGACCCATCGAGGCGTGACGAAAAGGGGGCGGTGCGCAACCGCCCGCCCCCTTCCTGTTTTGTAGACTGGTTGGAGCGCCGCCCTCGGCGCGATTATTTAACGCCTTGAACGTTTTGCGCCTTTAACACTTGTTCCCCTTCGGCCCCCTCTACCCCCC
>MNWR01000102.1 GCA_001872725.1 Proteobacteria bacterium CG1_02_64_396
CCAACGGGGCCGGGATCTGTACGCGCTGCGAAAACAAACCGTCGAACCGGTTTTCGGCATCATCAAACAGGTGATGGGATTCCGGCAGTTTTCGCTGCGCGGCCTGGCGAAGGTCAGTGGCGAATGGATCCTGGTGGCGTTGGCCTGGAACCTGAAACGGATGAATGTGCTGCGCATGGCCTGAATAAGGCTCGCTGTCCACGGGGCAACGCCGTTTCAGCCCCTCAATCGCGCACAAAACAGCCCCCCGTTCACTCAGCCCTGCTCGCCGACTCGGGTACGACAATCAACGACGGTTTAGCGCTCCCCCAATAGGGGGATGGGGCAAGTCCGACAGACTCCTAGGAGTCTGTCGGACTTGAGGTTCGGCCACGGGGAGGCCTCCTACGCGCAATGGCTTTTGCGTCGGTCCAGGCCTTGAAGCCCCCATCCCGGCGTCATCCCCGCCTGCGCGGGGATGACGCCGTGGGGGGGGCGGGACGCAATCGCGCCGGGGGCGGCGCTCCTACCACATTGCCTGCGCGGGGATGGCGCTTCGAGGGGGGTGGGGTGGTGGACCGGTAAGTCCGACAGGCTCCTAAAAACAGCGCTCCGACTTGCCACGAACGCTCGATCCTATGGTAGGAGCCCGGTCTCCGGGCGATTCACGGTCAACGCAGGATTGGATTTGGAGGGAAAGACCATCCGCAAGAGCGGTTCGACGGAGGTTGGGGCACCGGCTGCATCGCCCGCAGACCGGGCTTCTACTCCTGCCACAGGCCGCTTTCCCCAAAAAACCCGATCATCCCGAGCTTGTCGAGGGATGGCGCGAACAACCCCCGCCCCCATTCCACCCTCGCTTTTATAATCTGCGTTCATCTGCGTCATCGCTGAAAAAAGCTTTTGAAATCCCCCCCATACCCCTTCCCGCCCATTCGGGGCAAAATCCCCCCACGACGTTTGATCCTCAACCTCCAGCGAGACCGCCATGCGCCACGTCCACGAAGAACCCAACACCCCCTACGACCTGGCCGCCCAACAATCGGTGGAGCTGGCCAACCAACTCGCCGACGCCGACCAGGAGGCCGACATTTGGGACATCGCCGACGGCCTGTTGGCCGGAGCGATCCATTACTGGCTCTACAGCCGCCAGCCCTGCGAAGACCCCAAATGCAACGAATGTCTGCACACCGCCGAGGAGCGGATGGGTGATTTGATGCAGATGGCCAAAGAGATGGCCGAGAACAGCACCTATTACCACACCCCGAACGACCGCAACGTCGGGCGAGCTTGAGGGGGTTGATCGCAAAAGGGAAAGGCGTCATTCCGGAGCCCCGAAGGGGAATCCTGAATCCACCCGAAACCCCGCCTGCACCACAAGATGATCCCACCCCACGTCGAGGCGGCGTTGCAGGAGCACACCGAGTATGTGCTGCGCGGCCAGGGGCGCTCGAATACCCCTATCGGGGGAGCGACGAGGTATTGCAAGGCGGCCCCTGAAGCGGCGGAGTTTTCCTTACTCCCCCTCCAGCCGCGCCACTCGAATCGGCGCGGGCGGATGGCTGTCGTGAAACGCCGAATAAAGGGGATCGGGGGTGAGGGTGGCGGCGTTGTCGGCGTAGAGCTTGACCAGTGCGGTGACCAGGTCGTGGCGGTCGGTTTGCTGTCCGGCGTAGCGGTCGGCCTCGAACTCGTGTTGGCGCGAATAGAGCGCCATCAAGGGATCAAGGAAGAAGCTGAAGACCGGCATCGCCAGCAAAAACAGGGCGATGGCGCCATGGGGGGAGGGGGTGGCGACGCCAAGACTGGCGTAGAACCAGGGTTCTGCAGCCAGCCAGCCCAGAATCCCCAGTGCCGCCAGCGAGGTGAGCCCCGTTAGCACCAGACGACGGCGGATGTGGTGCAGTTTGAAATGGCCCAGCTCGTGGGCCAGGACCGCCTCGATCTCGTCGGGGCTCAGCCGTTCGATCAGGGTGTCGTAAAAGACGATCCGCTTGCTTTTGCCGAAGCCGGTGAAGTAGGCGTTGCCGTGGCTGGAGCGGCGGCTGCCGTCCATGACGAAAATCCCCTGGCTGGTGAAACCGCTGCGGGCCAGAAGCGCTTCGATCCGGCGTTTGAGTTCCCCATCCTCAAGGGGGTTGAACGTGTTGAACCAGGGGGCGATGAAGGTGGGGTAGATCCAGATCATCAACACGATGAACCCCATCCACACCCCCCATAGCCACAGCCACCACAAGGGGCCGGCGGCGCTCATCAGCAGCAGGGCGACCCAAGCCAGCGGCAGGGTGACCGCCAACATCACCACCGCGTTTTTCAGGGTGTCGCTCCAAAACAGGGCCGGTGTGGTGCGGTTGAAGCCGAAACGGCTTTCGACCTTGAAGGTCTTCCACCAAGTCATCGGGATCTCCAACACCGTACCGATCAGCGCCAGCGACATCAGCACCCCGGTCCCGGTGACGACCGGCCCCAGGGCAAAGGTGCGCCAAAGTTGGTCGAGGCTGTTCAGCCCGCCCCCCAACGTCCACCCCAGCACAATCAACGCGCCGATGCCCACCTCCCACATCGACATTCGGGTGTTGACCCCGGTGTAACGGGCCGCCTTGGTGTGCTCGGCGAGCGAGATCGCCCCCTCGAAACGGGGAGGGACTTGGCCTGCATGGCGGGCGACAAAACCGATGTGGCGCAGCGCCAGCCACCACTCCACGGTGAGGGAGAGGGCGAGGAGGGCGAGGAAGATCGAGGTGAAAAGGGACATGGGTTTAGCTGTTCCTTTGATGTGCACGGCTTGATGTGGCTTGCCGCACACTGCGACGATTCGGTTATGGGGGGCTACCCTCACCCCGACCTGTCCCCCGTTGGGGGCTTCCTGCCGGTGAGAGGGACAGGTGGGGTTCGGCGGTGCTATCTGCGCCAGCATTGCATCTGGGCCAGGGAAAACGCCGGGGATTGTGGCCCAAATCCCTTCATGCCCCAAATCGGGATTCCCCCCTTGTCCATCCCCAATCTATGGTAACTTCTGCCCCTCGACCGCATTTCGCAAAACCGAGGTGGCCATGAAACGTAGACCCTCCCTTGCCGACCGCTTGATCCCCCATCTCGACCGCGCCCTGCGCACCCTCACCGCGTCGCCGATCCACCACCGCCCCGATCCGGGGGCTGAGGTCGAAGATCCCCAGCCGATGACCGAGGCCGAAAAGCGGCACGTCATCGGGTTGATGCGGGTCAACTATGCCGGAGAGGTGGCGGCCCAGGGGCTCTATCAGGGGCAAAGCCTGACCGCCAACCACCCAGAGCTGGTCGACAAACTCCATCACGCCATGAACGAGGAGGAGGACCATCTGGCTTGGTGCGCCGACCGGGTGCACGAGCTGGGGGGGCGGGTGTCGCTGCTGAATCCGATTTGGTACGCAGGATCGGTGGCCCTGGGGGCGGCGGCGGGGATTGCTGGGGATCGCTGGAACCTCGGCTTTTTGGCCGAAACCGAAAAACAGGTGGTCGATCACCTTCAGGGGCACTTGGAGACCATGCCCGATCAGGCGATGCGCGCCAAGGCGGTGGTCCAGCAGATGCAGGTCGACGAGGGGCATCATCGCGACATGGCCTTGCACCACGGCGGGGCGGAGCTCCCCGAACCGATTCCGTCGCTGATGAAACTCAGCAGCAAATTGCTGACTAAGGGCTCGTACTGGATTTAAGCCCGTGATCGCTTTGGGACCGGGAAGGGGGCTGAACAGCCGCGCTGCCAAAGGGGAAATTCCCTTGACAGCCCCGGTATTTCCGCCCCCTTTTCTTGACCGGTTTTACCCCTGACCGCTAGGATCCCGCCCTCTCAAACAGGGGGGCGTTGGCTTTATGACAAAGCCGTGGTCTTGTCGCCTTTTCGACCGAGGCCGCTTGGAAAAAACCTTTCAAAAATAAGGGCAAAGCGGTTGGTTGCCGGTTGGCCTTACCTTTGCGACGTTGTGATTGCTTCCGTTACTGCTCAACTTGAATTTTTGAATAGGGTCGCTTGTGACCGAGATCGTTCTCATCCTGGTATCGACCGTCCTGGTCAACAACTTCGTGTTGGCCAAGTTTCTCGGCGTCTGCCCTTTTCTTGGGGTCTCCAAGAAGGTAGAGACCGCTGCCGGAATGTCGCTGGCGGTGCTTTTCGTGATGACCCTGGCTTCGGTGATGTCGTGGGTGATCCAGCACTGGCTGCTCGTCCCCTTCGGGCTTGAGTACCTGCAAACGATCTCCTTCATTTTGGTGATCGCCAGCCTCGTGCAGCTCACCGAGATCGTCATCCACAAGGCCTCACCCGTTCTTTATCAATCCCTTGGGATCTTTCTGCCCCTCATCACCACCAACTGCGCGGTGTTGGGCGTGGCGATCCTGAACATTCAGCAGGAGCACACCTTCTTGCAGAGCACCTTTTACGGGGTCGGTGCCGCCCTGGGCTTTGCACTGGTGTTGGTCCTCTTTGCCGGACTGCGCGAGCGGATTGATCGCGCCGACATCCCCCGGGCCTTTCAAGGGCCCGCCATCACCATGGTGACTGCCGGGTTGATGTCGGTGGCGTTTCTCGGCTTCGCCGGTTTGGTCAAGGCTTGAATTTCATGAACCTTCTCAATCTTTCATATAAATCCTGTGGAGTTCCCCATGCTGTCCGCGATCCTGACGTTGGGGGGGCTTGCTCTCCTGGCGGGGCTGGGACTCGGATACGCCGGCAAGCGGCTTCGCGTCGAGGAAGACCCTCTGGTCGAAAAAGTCGACGCGATTTTGCCGCAGACCCAATGCGGTCAATGCGGCTATCCGGGTTGTAAGCCCTACGCAGAGGCCCTCGCCAACGGCGAGGCCGACATCAATCTCTGCCCCCCTGGTGGGGAGCGGGTGATTCGCGAGCTGGCCGAGCTGCTGGGGGTCGCCCCCAAGCCCTTGGATGGGGCGGAGCCCGTCCCCAAGGTCGCGGTCATCGACGAGTCGGCGTGCATTGGCTGCACCCTTTGTCTGAAGGCCTGCCCAGTCGATGCCATCGTGGGGGCGGTCAAGCAGTACCACACCGTGGTGCGCGGCGCCTGCACCGGGTGCGAGCTGTGCCTGGCCCCCTGTCCCGCCGATTGCATCACCATGCAGCCCCTTCCCCCCGACGTGCGCCAATGGCGCTGGAGCAGCCCCGACAAGGTGCCGCCCTCCGCCCCCTCTGCCGAGGAGAACCAAGCCTCGGACGACGCCCCCTCCGCATCGAAAAAGGCGGCTTGATCCCATGCTCGTAAAGCTCGTCAAAGGGGCGTTGGGACACACCTTTGCCCGGGGTGGGGTGCACCCTCCGACCGAGAAAAAGGCGACCCAAGGTTCCGCCATCGAAACCCTCGATCCGCAAGGTGAGGTGATCCTTGCCCTAAACCAGCACATCGGCTCCCCGGCGTTGCCGGTCGTGGCGGTGGGGGACCGGGTCTTTGTGGGGACAACCGTGGCCCGCGCTACCGGTTTTATCTCCGCCCCGCTGCACAGTTCCGTTTCGGGGACTGTTACCGCCATCGAAAACCGTCCCTCGACCCACGCCTCGGGTTTGGCGGTTCCCTGCATCGTCATCGCCTCCGACGGGCAATTCACCCCCGATCTCGGACTCAAGGCGCTGGGCGATTGTGGCAAGCTGGGCCGTGACACCCTGCGCGAGGCGGTGCGGCTGGCCGGTTTGACCGGATTGGGCGGCGCCTCCTTCCCCACGGCGGTGAAGCTTTCCCCCCCCTCGAACCATCCGGTCGAAACCCTGGTGCTTAACGGGGTCGAGTGCGAGCCGTTCCTGACCTGCGACCACCGTTTGATGCTGGAGGCCCCCGAGGCGATCATCGCCGGGGGACGGGCGATGGCCCGCGCGGTTGGGGCGGCCAACATCGTCATCGCCATCGAAGCGAACAAGCCCGACGCCATCGCGGCGATGAAGCAGGCGGCGGCCCCCTACCCCGAGATCGGCGTCGAGGTGTTGCCGGTCCGGTATCCGCAGGGTTCCGAAAAGCAGCTGATTCAGGCGCTGTTCGGGCTTGAGGTCCCCAGCCACGGGTTGCCACTCGACGTCGGGTTGGTGGTGCAAAACGTTGGGACCGCCTGGGCGGTCCACCATCTGCTGACCACCGGCGAACCGTTGGTCAGCCGGGTGGTGACGGTGACCGGCCCGTTGGTTCCGCGGCCGAAGAACCTGCGGGTCCGTTTGGGCACCCCGCTGCGTGAAATCCTGGCCGCCTGCGGCGTCGACGAGAAGGTGATGAACCGCGCCACCGCGATCCTGGGCGGTCCGATGATGGGGACGATCCTGCTCAATCCCGATGCTCCGTTGGTCAAGGGGATCGGCGGCATCCTGGTCATGGACGGCTCCGTGCAGGAGCGCAATCCCGACCCCTGCATCCGCTGCGCCCGCTGCGTCACGGCCTGCCCGACCGGGCTGCTGCCCAACGAATTGGGATGGTTTGCCAAGACCGATCAATTCGAGCGCAGCCAGGAATACGACCTGTTCGATTGCATTGAATGCGGTTGCTGCGCCTTCGTTTGCCCCTCCCGGATTCCGTTGGTCCACTACTTCCGCTACGCCAAGAGCCAGATCTGGTTTGCCGAGCGCGAAAAGCGCAAAGCCGACGAGGCCAAGGAGCGCTCCGACGCCAAGAAGGCACGCATCGAGCGGGAGGAGGAGGAAAAACGGCGCAAGCGCGAGGAGGTCAAGGCCAAGATGGCGGCGGCTAAGCAAGAGGCCGACGCGACCAAGGTGGCACAGGCTGCCGAAGAGACGAGTGGAGAGCAGGCATGAGCGGCCGGGTACTGGCATCCCCCTACATTCACTCCGGCGCTGCGGTCGACACCATCATGTATTGGGTGGTGGGGGCTTTACTCCCCGCCGCCGCCTGGGGTGTTTACTGCTTTGGCTGGCCCGCCTTCTGGACACTCTTTCTCGGAATCGGTAGCGCCATGGTCGCCGAATGGCTGACTTTGCGCGCCATGGGGCGCCCCAATCGGGTGCGCGATGGCTCGGCGGCCCTGACCGGTCTGTTGCTGGCGATGACCCTGCCCCCCTACGCCCCCTGGTGGCTGACGGTGCTCGGCTCGGTGGTCGCCATCGTCATCGGTAAGCAGATCTACGGCGGTCTGGGTTACAACCCCTTCAACCCCGCCCTGATTGCCCGCGTGATTTTGCTGGTGTCGTTCCCGGTCCACATGACGACCTGGCCGACCCCCATTTTTCTGCTCGACGCCGGGCTCGACCCCTACAACTTCATGCAGGGTCTGGCGGTGACCTTCGGTTCGATCCTGCCCCAAGGGGTCACCTGGGATACCGTCACCTCGGCCTCGCTGTTGGGGCAATACCGCACCGAACTCTCGGCTGGGGCAACGGTGGGTGAGGCGCTGACGGCGGGGTCGGGGTATCCCGGCTACAGCTGGGTCGATCTGATGTTGGGCCGCTCGGCGGGGAGCTTGGGCGAGGTTTCGGCCTTGCTCCTCTTGCTCGGCGGCGCGGTTTTGCTATTCAAACGAATCATCACCTGGCACATCCCGGTGGCGATGATCGGCGCGACCGTGGGGATGGCGGCGATCTTTTGGACCCTCGATCCCACCCATTACCTCGACCCCATGCTGCATCTGTTTTCGGGCGGTTTGATCCTCGGCGCCCTCTTCATGGCTACCGACATGGTCACCAGCCCGACCACCCCCAAGGGGCAGCTCATCTTCGGGGCGAGCATCGGCATCCTGACCTACGTCATCCGCACCTGGGGCGGTTACCCCGAGGGGGTGTCGTTCGCCATCGTCATCATGAACATGGCAGTCCCCTTCATCGATCAGTACACCCGTCCCCGTGTCTACGGTCATGGCCGTAAGGTCCAGGGTTTTAAGGGGGGCGCACGATGAAGGATGTGGCGAAGATGGCCCTGATTCTGGGCGCGGTGGGTGTGGTGGCGACCGGCATTTTGGCGGGGGTGGAGCAGGCGACCCGCGGGCCGATTCAAGAGGCGGTGCGGCAAGAGATCCTGGCCGGACTGACTGTGGTGCTTCCCCCCTTCGACAACGCCCCCGATCAAGACACGGTGGAGCTGGCGATTGGCGATCCTGCCGGAGGCACCCGCACCGTTTATCGGGCGCGCATCGGCAAAGAGGTGGTCGGTGCCGCCTTCGTCGAGACCGCCCCCGACGGTTATTCGGGACGGATCGACATCCTCATGGGGGTAACCGCCGCTGGGGTGCTCAGCGGTATCCGGGTGGTGCAGCACGCCGAGACCCCCGGCCTGGGCGATAAGATCGTCCTCGATCATGCCTGGGTCGACTTCTTCAAGGGCAAAGCGCTCGGCAATCCCGACGAAGCGCACTGGAAGGTGAAAAAGGATGGGGGGATCTTCGACCAGTTCACCGGCGCGACCATCACCCCCCGTGCCGTGGTCAAGGCGGTGAAACACGGACTGGATGAGTTTCAGTCGCATCGACTGACCATTCTGGGCATTCACAACTAACCGAGGTCCGAGATGGAAGATAAAAGCTACTCCTCCATTGCCGCCGACGGTTTTTGGAACAACAACGCCGTCTTTGCTCAGCTTTTGGGAATGTGCCCCCTGCTGGCGGTGACCAGCACCGCCGAGAATGGCATTGCCATGGGGCTGGCCTCGATGGTGGTGTTGATCGGGGCCAATTTCGTGGTTTCGCTGATCCGCCACTGGATTCCCCGCGAGGTGCGGATTCCCGCCTACATCGTGGTGATCGCCAGCTTCGTCACCGTGGTCGACCTGACCATGAACGCCTACGTCCACGACCTGCACAAAACCCTGGGGCTCTTCATCCCGCTCATCGTGGTGAACTGCGCCATCCTCGGGCGGGCCGAGGCCTTTGCCAGCAAGACGACCCCGGCGCGAGCCGCCTTCGATGGGGTGATGACCGGGCTGGGGTTCACCTTCGCCCTGTTCGTGCTTGGGGCGGTGCGTGAGGTGATCGGAATGGGGACGATCTTCGGAGTGTCGATCTTCGGGGGCGATTACATTCCGGTGCTGATGATGATCCTGCCCCCCGGCGCCTTCATCGCCCTGGGTTTCATTCTGGCTGGGGTACGGATCATCAACGACCGGCGCGAGGCCAAGAGGCAGGCCAAGCCGCATCCGGTCGAAAACCTACAGGTGCAAGAGGCAAGCGCCTAATTGAAGCGTGATCCCCGCGAAAGCGGGGATCCACCTCCAGGACGGCTCATTGAGTTTGGGTGGATTCCGGGTTCCCCTTCGGGGGCCCGAATGACGCCAACTCGGTGGTTAGTGAAGAACCTTTCCCTCGGGGGACTCATCCCCATCCCACACCGCTTCATCCTCCAGCTTCTCGCCGGGAATCCGGTGCTCTTCGGTCACCCAGGCCCCCAGATCGATCATCTTGCAGCGCTCGCAGCAAAAGGGGCGGAAGGGGTTGTCTTGGCTCCACTGGGCCGGACCGCCGCATTGGGGGCAGCGGACCACTTTCGGTTGACTCATTGGCCGTCGTCCTCCTCGCCGTGAAAGAAGGCCTCGAAGTAGAAATCCCGACCGATCAACGTTTCAATGGCCCCCATGCGGGCTCGTACCCCCTCCTCAATGATTTTGGCCAAAGCGGCGGCCTGGTCGCCGTCGACCAGAAATATGGCATCGAACCACTCCTCGTCGAGTTCGAGCATCGCCTGTTCCATGGCAGTAGGGGGGGCGATGTAGACAAACCAGCTGGCGACCTGGGGATCCTCAGGGTCGACCTTGCGCAGCACGGCGTGGCCCAGCCAGGCTAGGCGTGCGGCAATGTTGAAGTCGGCGATCTCCAGCTTTTTGCCTTGGGTCCAGCGTTTGAGTTGGTTTTTGAGCGTCGCCAGATCGGCGACCGGGGGGAAAAGCGAACCCATGGGGGACTCCTTGAGAATAAGCGTCAAACGAAAGCCCCACGTTGGGGGCGGCATTGAATAACCCGGGCACCCAACCTGTGATCGCCGGGGTGATCCTATGTGGCGGGCTGTCGCGCCGGATGGGACGCGCTAAAGCGGGGGTCGAGCTGGGTGGGCGCTCATTGCTCGCCCACGTTGCCGACCGTTTGAGGCCCCGTGTCGACCGGGTGATCGCCGTGGCCGCCCCTCACACACCGGTGCCCAACGACGCCCATCTCGACCAGGTGTTGATCGACGCGATCCCCGACCGGGGTCCGGCCCGCGCCCTGCTGGCCGCAGCTCGGCGCATCGAGGCCGATTGGCTGCTGGTGGCGGCGGTTGATCTGCCCTTGGCCGATCCTACCGTGTTTTCGTCCCCCGAGGGCGAGGTGGCCCAGGTGGCGGTGATCGACGGCAAAACCCAGCCCTTGTTCGCCCTCTACCCCCGTACAGCGTTGCTCGCCATCGACCTGCCCGGCCCCGAGCGGATGATGGCGCTGCTGGAGCAAATCCCCTGGCAGCCGGTGCCGGTTTCAGGGCCGCGTTGGGAAAATCTCAATGACGAGGCGGCCCTGGCACGGTTGGTTGCGGCGTTGCCTGGGGTGACCGACTGATCGGCCCGAGGGCGGGCCTCCTACAAATTTTTGCAGACATTGAAACCGGGCCCGTGGGGGCGGACAGTCCGGATCATCCTGATCCTGTCGAAGGGCCGCGAATGAAGAGGCAACCCCGGTTCCCTTCAGCCCAACCCATCTCCGACCGCACAACGCAGCTTCGCTTCGGCGACAGAGGTCGCCTCCCACAGCCCAAGGCGAACCGCTTTGCTCTTGCCAAACGCCTGTACTCCTAAGTCCAGGCGATAGCCTGGGCAAATCGCCCCGGCCTCGCCTCGGTCATCCGCCCCTCCTGCGCCACCCGTTCCCCCCCGATCCAGACCCCCTCAATCCCCACCGGCGCCTGGAAAGGGTCGCTGAAATCGCTGCGGTCGGCGACGGCGTCGGGATCGAAGAGCACCAGATCGGCCCGCAGCCCCACCGCCAGCCGTCCCCGGTCGTGCAGTCCGAAGGCGCTTGCCGGTCGATGACTCATCTTCGCCACCGCCTCCTCAAGGGTGAACCACTGTTCTTCGCGCACCAGCTTGCCGAGCACCCGGGGGAAGGTGCCGAAGGCGCGTGGATGGGGCCGTCCTCGCCCCAGCGGCCCCTCGGGGACGATGGGACGGGTGGCGGCGTCGGAGGCGACGAAGGCGTGGGGCGATTGCAGCACCAGGCGCAAATTCTCTTCACTCATGGTGAAGAGGAAGATGGCGATGAAGGTCCCCTCTTCGATGAGCAGGTCGATCAGAAAATCGAGGGGCGCTTGCCCCCGGCTGGCCGCAGCCTCGGGCAGGCGCATCCCGATAAAAGGGCGATTTTGCTCGGTGACCAGATCGGCGATCACCACCGCCGCCCAGTAGTCATCCCCCTTGGGGGCGAGTTCTTCTCGCATCCGGTTGCGGGCGCTGGCGTCGCGCAGCCGGGCAAGCTTTTCTTCCTTGGTTCCCGCGTTGGCCCAGTCCGGGAGCATCACCATGGCGGTGGTGTTCGAGGCGGTGTAGGGGTAGCGGTCGATGTGGACCGCGACCCCTTGTAACCGGGCCTGCTCGACCCGCTCTAAGGCGGTGGCCATCTTGTGCCAGTTGTGGGGGCGGCTGGTTTTCAGATGGCTGATCTGCAAGGGGCAACCGGCCTGCGCGGCCACCGCTATCACCTCGTCGATCGCCTCGATCAGCGCGTCGCTTTCGGAGCGCATGTGGGCGGTCAGCACCCCTCGGCCGCGCAGGCAGCGGGCCAGCGCCACCAGCTCCTCGCGGTGGGCATAAAGGCCGGGGGCGTAGATCAGCCCCAGCGACAGTCCCACCGCCCCTTGGTCGAGCGCTTCGATCAGCAGTCGCTCCATCGTGTGCAGCTCTTCATGCGTCGGAGGACGGTCGTCCCGCCCCATCACCGAGGCACGCAGACTGCCGTGACCGACCAGCAGCGCCAGGTTCATGGCGGGCCGCAGCGATTCGAGGTGGGATCCGTATTCGGCCACCGTGCGGAAAGGGGTGTCGATGCCCAAATGGGTCGAATAATCGTTGCGCCGCTCCTCCCATTCCCTGCCGAGCAGCGGGGCGGCGCCGTAGCCGCAGTTGCCCGCAACCTCGGTGGTCACCCCTTGCAGCACCTTGCTCGCCCCACTGGGGTCGGCCAGCAGGTGGTATTCCGAGTGGCCATGCACGTCGACGAAGCCGGGGGCTAGGGTCAGACCTTGGGCATCGCAGCGCTCAGCGGCCAGAAGATCGCCAGGGGGGTGCCCCTCGCCCATGGCTGCGATCTTCCCACCGTGGACCCCCAACCATCCAAAACAGGCCGGGGTGCCGGTGCCGTCGAGGATCTGGGCGTTGAGGATGAGCAGGTCAAGGGCGGGCATCGGATCCACCAGTCAAAGGGCAAGAGGCTCGGGAAGATGCAGAGGATCACCGAGGCGCAGCGATTGGGTGCGGATGGGGACCATGGCGTAGGGGGGCTGGCGCTCGGGATCGAGCAGAGCCAATGGCCAGCGCACGAAGGGGTAACGCTGCAAGTCGCGGTGGGGCAGTCCCGAGTCGATCAGGTCGCCGAGCAGCAGCAGGTCAAGATCGAGGCTGCGCGGGGCGTAGCGCTCCCCGTCGCGGCGACGTCCCACCAGATGCTCGATCCGCCGTAGCGCCGCCCGAACGGTCGTGGGATTCCACGCGGTGGTGAAGCGCAGCACCGTGTTCCAGAAGTCGGGTTTGCCGTCGGGTTGGTTGTCGGGCCCCAGGGAGGCGGTGACGAACATAGGGGCGACTTCAAGATCGGGCCAAAGACGGCGCAGAGTGGCCAAAGCCAAGGGGACGTGGCGCTGCGGGTCGACATTGCTGCCCAGGGCGACGTAGGCGATACGGGGGATGGGTTCGAACAACCGGTCAACCCTCCGCTCGGCTGCGCTGGATCCGCACCCCGACGTTCTCGGCACCACGCACCGCCCCCGGCTTGGAGAGCTTGAGTTGCAGCCACGCGACGTTGAATTCGCTCAAGACGGTGGCGGCGATCTCCTCGGCCAGCTTTTCGACCAGGAAGAACTCGGCCTCCCGCACCAGGGCGATGATCCGCTTGGAGACCTTCTTGTAGTCCAGGGCGTCGACGATGTCGTCGGAGGCGCCGGCGGGGCGATTGTCCCAGGCCATCTCTAAATCGATGCGGACGTGTTGGCGGATCTCTCGCTCCCAGTCGTAGATGCCGATGACGGTATCGACCACCAATCCTTCGATTAACACGATGTCGCGGGGCATGGGGGCTCCTGTTGGGGTTGAATTGACTGGCAGTAGCCCAGAGGGTAGCGGGGGGCGGCGGGGGGGTGCAACGGCGCTAGAGGTAGGGTCTTTCGGATTTCGTTACCGGGTGGGAGTGTGCTCCGCCAAGTATCCAACAATTTCTGTGGAAAACTTTGTGGAAAAGGGGTGGGTAACGGGAGAAGTCCCTTGCAGGGGTGGGGTGTCTTTCTTGTGCACACAGTTAGGGCAAATATCTTATAAGTCATTGTAATATATTATGTTTCTAAATATTACAAGAGTTTAACCAGTCTGGCTCTTCCATGGGGGTGGGGTAAGTGCCCTAAGTGAAGGCGGTTGTTGATTTCTTCGCTTCACGGCAGTGGTTACGGGTATTTCCGACCTGCAAGTCCGAGTTAGGCGGTCCTCAAGTCAGGTTTCATTGTCTGTCCCCATCGGGCAAGATTGGGGCGCTTTTTCTTTTCCCTCTTTGGTTTGCGACGGACACCCTCATGCAGCTCTCGACCCTTCTGGTCCCCACCCTCAAAGAAACCCCTGCCCAGGCCGAATTGGCCAGCCACCGTTTGATGCTTCGCGCCGGTCTCATCCGCCAGGTCACCTCGGGGCTGTACACCTACCTCCCCCTGGGGCTCAAAGCGCTGCGGCGGATCGAGCAGGTGGTGCGCGAAGAAATGGACGGCATCGGCGCTCAAGAGGTGTTGATGCCGATGGTACAACCGGCGGAGCTGTGGCAAAGCTCGGGGCGTTGGGAACAGTACGGCAAGGAGCTGCTGCGTTTTAAAGACCGTCACGACCGGGAGATGGCACTCGGCCCCACCCACGAAGAGGTGGTGACCGATTTGGTCGCCTCGCAAGTACGTTCCTACAAGCAATTACCACTGGTGCTGTATCAAATTCAAACCAAGTTTCGCGACGAAATCCGTCCCCGCTTCGGGGTGATGCGGGCCCGCGAGTTCGTGATGAAGGACGCTTACTCCTTCCACGCCACCTCTGAGGATGTCGCCGCCACCTACCGAGCGATGTACGACGCCTACGGCCGCATCTTTACCCGGTTGGGGCTGCGCTTTCGGGCGGTGGAGGCCGACACCGGCTCCATCGGCGGCAGCGCCTCCCATGAATTCCAGGTCTTGGCCGAGGCGGGGGAGGATCTTCTTGCGGTCTGCGACGCCTGCGATTACGCCGCCAACGTGGAGCAGGCGGTGGGTCGTCCCCGGGTTGTCGCGCCTTTGGCGGGGGAGGGGGTGCAAAAGGTGCCGACCCCCGGCAAAAGCTCGATTGAGGATGTGGCGGCGATGCTCGGGGTCGATCCGGCCCAGACGGTGAAGGCGCTGGTGTTGCAAGGGGACGACGGCAAGGTGCGGCTGGTTTTCGTGCGCGGCGATCATCAGCTCAACGAGATCAAGCTGGGCAAGGCGACCGGGGTCGACGATTGGATCATGGTCGACGGGGAGCGGGTGGCTGAGCTGACCGGCCAGCCGGCCGGTTTTATCGGCCCCCAAGGTTTGAAGGGGGGGATCGAGGTCTGGGTCGACGAGGCGGCCGCCGCCCTGCCCCGGTTCGCCGCCGGGGCGGGGGAGGTCGACCACCACGTCCGCGGTCTGAGCTGGCGGGACGAGGGGATTGCCCCCCACCACGTGGCCGATCTGCGTCAGGTGGCCCAAAATGACGGTTGTCCCCGGTGTCGTGGCGAGCTCAATCTGGTGCGCGGCATCGAGGTGGGGCATGTCTTCCATCTGGGCAACAAATACAGTGCCGCCATGGGGGCGACCTTCCTCGACGGCTCGGGCGAGGCCCAGGTGATGGAGATGGGCTGCTACGGCATTGGGGTCTCCCGCTTGATCGCCGCTGTGATCGAGCAACACCACGACGAAGACGGCATCGTCTGGCCGGTGGGGGTCGCCCCCTACCGGTTGCATGTGGTTGTTCTGGATGGGGAGGACCCCGAGGTCGCCGCCGCCTGGGCCAGCCTTGAGGGGCAGTTGCAACACGCTGGGATCGAGCCCTTGGTCGACGACCGCGACCTGCGTCCGGGGATCAAATTCAAAGAGGCCGATCTGCTCGGGATGCCCTACCGTTGGGTTCTGGGCAAACGGGGGATCGGCAAGGGGATTGTCGAGGTGGCCCATCGTGACGCCAAGTTGAAGGAAGAGGTCAAGTTGGAGGAGGCGGTGACCCACCTTGCCGCGCTGCTGGCACCCCAAAACGAAGAACCATAAGGAGGTCATCATGAACGTCGATCTGCGTCAGACCTTTTACGAACACATCGCGGTGGCGACCGACTTTTCGCCCCACGCCGATCTGGCCCTCTCTTATGCCATCCGCACCGCCAAGCTGCACGGCGCGGCGCTGGACATCCTGCACGTGGTGCAGGATCTGATCGTCTACCCCGAGGATCCCAGCATGATGGTCCCCCTGGGCGACATGGCCGATCAGCTGGCCAAGATCGCCGAGGCGCAGATGGGGCGGTTGCTGGCCCGATCCGACATGGAGGGGCTTGAGGTTCATCCCCACATCATCCGCACGGTCGATTCCCCCTATGTGGCGTTGGTCGAGGGAGCGACCGAGGCGGGGGCCGATTTGCTGGTGATGGGCAGTCACGGTCGCGGCGGCCTTGCCCACATTCTGCTCGGCTCCACCGCCGAAAAGGTGGTGCGCAAAGCCCCCATGCCGGTGTTGGTGGTCAAAATGGCGGAGGACGAGGACTGACCCTGTGATTCTCTGTCGAGGGATCATGGGCCTTGCCACGGTGTTGCTCGCCGCAATTCTGTTGCTGGGCGCCGCTTCGGCCCAGGCCGACGAGGCCATCCCGCTGACGGCCAGTGACCGGGTTTTTATCGCCTCGGTGGCGACCGACGCCAGGGTGTTCCACGCCGCCGAACCCGAGGGGCTGGCGATTCAGATTCTTCAGGCCGCCCGACGTCACAGCCTCGACCCCTATCTGGTGGCGGCGGTGATTCGGGTCGAGAGCGGTTACAACCCCTATGCAGTCTCCAAGGCTGGGGCGCTGGGGCTGATGCAAGTCATGCCCTTCTGGCGCGAGGTGCTGGCGGTTCCTCGGGCCAATCTGATGAAACCGGCAGTGAACCTCGATGTGGGTTGTCAGGTGTTGGCCCGGTATCTCAAGCAATACGGGGGCAAGGTAACCCGTGCCTTGGGGGCCTACCACGGCTCCTGGCCCTCCCGGGTGTATCCCCAAAAAATCGAAAAAGCCTATGCGGCCCTTTATTGATCGGGGCCGTCGACCCAAAACCACAGGTTTGAACGCTCCATGACCGAGTCCCTTGAACTGTTGTCGATTGCCCTGGCCGCCTACCTGCTCGGCTCGGTTCCTACCGGGGTGGTGGTGGCCCGCGTTATGGGCATGGGCGACCTGCGTCAAAGCGGTAGCGGCAACATCGGGGCGACCAATGCCCTGCGGGTGGGTGGCAAAAAGGCGGGGGCGCTGACCCTGATCGGCGACATGCTCAAAGGGGCTGCGGCGGTGCTGCTGGCGCTCGGGCTGAGCGATCATCCCTTGGCGGGGGTGGCGGCTGCCGGTGCGGCGGTGCTGGGGCACCTGTTCCCCGTTTTTTTGGGATTCAAGGGGGGCAAGGGGGTGGCAACAGGGCTGGGGGTCTTTGCGGTCCTCCATCCGTTGGCGACCGGGGCGGCGGTGGCCTCCTGGCTGGCGACCTTCATGGCGACCAAAATCTCGTCGCTGTCGGCGCTGGTGGCACTGCTGGTGTTACCGGCGGTGGTGTGGTTTTCGGGGGCCGAGCCCGCCATGCGCTGGTTGGCGGTCTGCCTATGTCTGCTGATCGTATTTAAACACCACAGCAACATCAGACGACTCATTCAAGGGACCGAGCCTAGATTCGGTCGCAAAGGGGAGGGGTGAATGTTGGGGATGCGAAAGCCAAGGCGGGGGATGGGGGCGGCGCTGCTCGGTGCCAGCTTGTGTTGGATGGCGGCGGGGGCACAGGCCGACGAGTCCAATCGGGCCGTGGAGGGCGACACCCTACAGGTCGAAGACATGCAGGTGCCGGTCGGGACCGTCTATACCGTGGTGAAGGGCGACACCCTGTGGGGGATCGCCGCCAAGTTCATGAAGGATCCCTTTCGCTGGATGGAGATCTGGGAAGGCAACCACCAGATCACCAACCCCGATCTGATTTACCCCGGCGATCAAATCGCTCTGATTCGGGGGGCGGATGGCCGATTGCATGTGGTGGTGCAGCCAAAACCCACCCAGATTGTGGCCCCGCCGCCGCCCCCACAGCCCAGCTACGCCGATAACGTCGAGGTTCTTGGGCCGCAGGTGGTTGAAGAGGAGGTCGTCCGCCACGATAAGCTTCAGACCAAGGACCGAGCCCTGATGCTCCCCTTCCTGGAGCGTATCGATCTGGTTACCCCCGAGATGTTCGGTTCTGCGGGCGCCATCGCCCGTAGTTACGACGGTCGGATCACCATAGCCACCGGCGACAAGGTTTACGTGCGCCTGGACAACGAAACCCCCCAGGGAACCCGGTTCATAGTGATGCGCCGCGACCGGGAGGTCACCGACCCCGAGACCGGCAAGGTGATTGGTACCGTGGTGCTCAACCTGGGGACCTTGGTGACCGACTCCGAATCGGAGCGGGGTTTTCAACGAGCCGAGGTCACCAACGCCTTTGCCGATATCCACCCCGAAGACCGTTTGATCCCCTACCGCGATCCGATCACCACCTTGACTCCGGTCGACCCCCCCGTCCGGGTGGTGGGCCGCATCGCCGATTTCATGGATCCGGTGAACGAGGCGGGTCAAAACCAGATCGTTATCCTCAATCGGGGAATGGGCGCTGGGCTGGTTTTGGGGGAATACCTCAAGCTGATTCGCCCCGGTGGCACCTTCACCGATCCGGTGACCGACCGGGTGCAGATGTTGCCCAACGAAATCATCGGCACCTTGATGGTGGTGACCCTCAACGAACGTAGCGCGTTTGCCATCGTCGTCGAGACCAAGGAGCCAGTGCGGCGCAGCTACGGCTTCTTGGGCGAGCCCCCCCCGCCACAGCGCCCTTAATCCCCTTCTAGAGTCGCCCCGATGGCCCCCCCGATGCTGCCCCTTTTGGCGCCTGCCCAGGGCACCAGCCGCCGTTTGGCGTGGATCGCCCTGTCGGCGCGGGGGATGGCCCCCGCCACCTTAGCCAAGGGGTTGGCCGCCGAGGGGGGCGATCCGGTGCGGCTGTTGCAGGCTGGCAGCCATCCCCGCTTGCCCCTGAGTTCGCCTGGGGGGGACGGCTGGAAGCTGGCGGCGGGCAGCATTCTCATGTCCTGCCAAAAACAGGGGATCGAGATCATCACCCCCGAGGACGGCGACTGGCCCGAATCGCTGCGCCAACTGCCCGACCCCCCCGCCGCTTTATATGTACGTGGCCCCCTCGCTTTGCTGCACCGCCCCAAGCGGGTGGCGCTGGTCGGCTCGCGTCGGGCCGGGGCGGTCGATCTGAACGGAGTGCGCCGTCTGGCCGAGGGGCTCTCAAGGCAGGGGGTGACGGTGGTCAGCGGGTTGGCGATGGGGGTCGATGCCGCAGCCCATGCCGGCGCCCTTGGGGGCAGCGGCGGTACCATCGCGGTGCTCGCTTCGGGGGTTGAAGCCCCGACACCACGCTACAACGAACGACTCGCCCAACGCATGCTCGACAGCGGTTCCCTGCTGTGCTCGGAACACCCCCCCGGCACCCGTCCCCAGAAGATCTACTTCCCTTGGCGCAATCGATTGATCGCCGCCCTGAGCCGGGGGGTGGTGATGGCGGCGGTAGGGGAGCAATCGGGGGCTTTGATTACCGCTCGGCTCGCCCTCGATCTGGGACGAGAGGTGATGGTGGTGCCCGGTCCCCCCGACGCTGCCCATGCGGGGGGGCACCGTTTGATTCGCCAAGGGGCCACCCTTGTGACCCAGGTGGGGGAGATTCTCGAACAGCAGGGCTGGCCCCTGGAGGACGACCCTCTGGCCCAACCGGCGCTGCCCATGGCGAGCGATCCCCAGATCCTGAAGGTCATTTCGATCCTCGAAAGCGGCCCCGCCGGGATGGACCGTCTGGCCCTGGGCAGCGGTTTGACACTCCCGGAGCTTTCCACCATTCTCGCCCACCTTTCGTTGAGCGGTCATATCGATCTGCTTCCCGGGGACCGCTATGGACTTGCGGCGGGGCCGGTTTAGGAGCCCTTGAGTTTCTCAAACCAAGCCAGCAATCCCCTCCACCCCTCGCTTTAGACCGTTCGAGATCCCCATGGCAGGACCACTGGTTCTGGTCGAATCGCCCGCCAAGGCGAAGACCATCGAAAAATTCCTGGGTCACGGCGCTAAGGTTTTGGCGACCTACGGCCACGTGCGCGCCCTGGCTCGGCGCAACGGATCGGTCCGTCCCGACGAGGACTTCGCCGTTCGGTACGAAATCCTCAAAGACTCCCAAACCCAGCTCGATCGGATCGCCAAGGAACTCAAGGGGCGCGAGCAGCTGATTCTGGCCACCGACCCCGACCGCGAGGGGGAGGCGATTGCCTGGCATGTGGCCCAGTGGCTTGAAGAACAGGGGCTGCTTGAGGGGCGCGACGTCAAGCGGGTCTCCTTCAACGAGATCACCAAGAAGGCGGTGCAAGAGGCGATGGCCGCCCCCCGCGAGGTGGCGGTCGATCTGGTCGACGCCCAGCAGGCCCGCTCCGCCCTCGATTACCTGGTCGGCTTCACCCTCTCCCCCCTGCTCTGGAAGAAGGTCACCCGTGGCCTGTCGGCGGGTCGGGTGCAGTCGGTGGCGCTGCGCTTGATCTGCGACCGCGAGGCCGAGATCGAGGCCTTCAAGCCCCGCGAATACTGGACCATCGACGCCCAGCTCAAGGCGGGCAAGGCCAAACCCTTCCCGGCCAAGCTCAGCCGCTTGGGTGAAGACAAACTCGACAAATTCAGCATCAACAACGGCGACGCAGCGCAGCGCGCCGTGGTCGAGGTGCAGGCGGCGCCGCTGACGGTGCTGACGGTCGAAAAGAAAGAGAAAAAGCGCAACCCCGCCCCTCCCTTCACCACCTCGACCCTGCAACAAGAGGCCAGTCGTAAGTTGGGAATGAGCGCCAAGCAGACGATGCGGGCCGCCCAAGAGTTGTACGAAGGGGTCGACATCGGCGGCGAGACGGTCGGTTTGATTACCTACATGCGAACCGATTCGACCACCCTGTCGCAGGAGGCGCTCGACGGCATCCGCGCCCTGATCGGCGACCGCTTCGGCCCCCCCTATCTGCCCAAAAACCCCAAGATCTACAAGACCAAAGCCAAGAATGCCCAGGAGGCCCACGAGGCGATTCGCCCCTCCGATGTGGCCCGTACCCCCGACGATCTCAAAGGGGTGCTGGGGCGTAATCCACTGCGGCTCTACACCTTGATTTGGCAGCGGGCGGTCGCCTGTCAGATGAATGCGGCGGTGTTCGACGTGGTGGGGGTCGACATCGGCCACGACCGCGCCGTGCTGCGCGCCTCGGGTTCAACCCTGCGTTTCGACGGCTTCCTCAAGCTTTACGAAGAGGGGCGCGATACCCCCAGCGAGGATGAAGAGGACCAACAACGCCGCCTGCCCCCGCTTGAGGTGGGTCAAACGGTCGATCTGGTCGAGCTGCTCCCCAACCAACATTTCACCGAGCCTCCGCCACGCTTCAACGAGGCGACTCTGGTTAAGACGCTGGAGAGTTACGGCATCGGCCGCCCCTCCACCTACGCCACGATCATGTCGACGATTCAAGAGCGGGGTTACGTCAAGCTGGAGAGCCGCCAGTTTCAACCGACCCAGATCGGCAAGGTGGTCAGCGACTTCTTGGTCGCCCACTTTCCTCGCTACGTCGACTCCTCCTTCACCGCCCATGTCGAAGACGACCTCGATGCCATCAGCCGGGGCGAGCGGCCCTGGAAGGGGGTACTCAAGGAGTTCTGGGATCCCTTCGCCGAGGCGGTGAAGGCGACCGACAAGGGGGTGAGCAAGGCCGAGGGGTTGACCGAGAGCTCCGACCGTCCCTGCCCCCAATGTGGCAAACCGTTGGTGATCCGGGTCGGGCGGTATGGCCGTTTCTACGCCTGCACCGGCTACCCCGAGTGCAAATTCAAAGAGACGATCCGCGAAGAGGGTGAAGAGCCCTCGGCCCCAGAAATCTTGGAGGGGACGCAGTGCCCCACCTGCGGCAAGCCGTTGGCGATGCGCAAGGGCCGTTTCGGTCTGTTCAAGGCCTGCTCCGACTACCCCACCTGCAAGACGGTGGTACGCGATCCCAAACCCGAGGCCCGCGATACCGGCATCGTCTGCGACGAGTGCGGCGAGGGACATTTCGTCGAGAAAACCTCGCGGCGCGGCAAAATATTCTTTTCGTGCAACCGTTACCCCAAGTGTAAAAACGCCTTGTGGAACGAGCCGATTCCGGTGCCGTGTCCCAAGTGCAAGGCGCCTTACCTGACCGCCAAGCGGCTCAAACGGGGCGACGAGGCACTGTGCGCCAAAGAGGGGTGCGACTTCAAAGCCCCCCTGGCCGAGGTCTATCCCCAAGGGGTGAATCCCGCCGGGGTCACACCTAAGACGGGAGCTTCTGAATCTTGAGTCGGGTGACGGTGGTCGGCGGGGGTCTGGCCGGAAGCGAAGCGGCCTGGCGCCTGGCCGAGGCGGGGGTCGAGGTACGGCTGATCGAGATGCGCCCGGTGGTCTCAACCGCAGCCCACACCGGGTCGGGATTGGGCGAACTGGTCTGCTCCAATTCGCTGCGCGGGACCGGTCGGGCCAGCGCCGTCGGGGTGCTCAAAGAAGAGATGCAGATGATGGGCTCCCTGGTCATGCAGGCGGCCCAAGCGACCCAGGTTCCGGCGGGCGGCGCCTTGGCGGTCGACCGGGAGGCCTTCTCGGCCTGGATCACCCAAAAACTCGAATCCCACCCCCGCATCGCCATCGAGCGGCGTGAGGTCACCGCCATCCCCGAACACGGCAGCGACGCCCCGGTGGTGCTCGCCTCCGGCCCGCTAACCTCAGCCCCTCTGCACGCCGCCATCGAAACCCTCACTGGCGAGCCCCACATCGCCTTCTTCGACGCCATCGCCCCCATCGTCGATGCCGAGACGGTCGACATGAACGTCTGTTGGTGGGGCAGCCGCTACGGCAAGGGGGGGGACGATTACCTCAATTGCCCGATGGATCGGATGCAGTACGAAACCTTCGTCGACGCCCTGCTCGAAGCCGAGAAGGTGCCGCTGCACGAATTCGAGGACACCCCCTTCTTCGAGGGGTGTATGCCGGTCGAGGTGATGGCCGAGCGGGGGCGGGAGACGCTCCGTTTTGGCCCCATGAAGCCGGTGGGACTGACCAACCCCCGCAACGGCCAGATCTACCATGCCGTCGTGCAACTGCGCCAAGACAACCGGCGTAAAAGCCTGCTCAACATGGTCGGTTTTCAGACCAAGATGACCTACCCGGCCCAGCAAAGGGTGCTGCGCACCATTCCGGGGCTGGAGAACGCCGAGTTCTTCAGAATGGGCTCAGTGCACCGCAACACCTTCATCCGCGCCCCCCGTTTGCTTGACGCTGCCTTGAGCCTCAAGGGGCATCCAGGGCTACATTTTGCCGGTCAGATCACCGGGGTTGAGGGGTATGTGGAGTCGGCGGCGACCGGAATGTGGGTTGGTGAGGTGTTGGCCCGCCGCTTGAGTGGACAAGGCGAGACCGAACTGCCCCCCCCCACCACCGCCCTGGGTTCGCTGCTGCGTCACCTGCTCGAATCGGAGCCCGATCACTTCGCCCCCTCCAACGTCCATTTTGGCCTCTTCGCCCCCCTGGAGGGAATCAAGGGGCGGCGTGGGGTGCGCCGGGCCGCCATGGGGGATCGGGCCATCGCCGAGTTCGCCCCCTGGTTGGGGATCGAGCCGCCTGCCGAGACCTCCGAGGCCGTCCCCGACGAAAGATCGGGCGATGTCTGATTCCCTGCGGCCCCGTTCCTACCTGCACCGCATCCCCGGTTCCACCCCCCCCAGCCGCTGGAATCGCCTGAAGGCAGCCGTCGCTCATCTGCGCCGCATGCCCCGCAAGGTTTCGGTTGCGCTGGTGGTGTTGATAGGGTGGATCACGATTCAGACAGCGCTCCCCTCCGCCCCCGAACCCAAGGCCAAGCGTTGGGTGAGCGACCTTGAAATCGGAGCGGTCGATCCCGAAACAGCCATGAATGTGAGGGGGGGCGACTTGGTGGTGGCGCTCAACGCGGGGCAAAACCTGGAGCAGCTCTTTTCGGCTCAGGGGTGGAGCGTCGCCGAATCCTACGCGGTGGCCAAAGCGGCTAAACCGCTGCTGGCTGTGGGCCGCTGGCAGGCGGGGGTGCCGATCACCGTGGGGCTGGAGGGCAGCCTCCCCGCCTCGTTTCGCTACCCCGACGGGACCCGCGATCTTCTGCTGGAGCGGCACGACGAGGGGTGGCAGGGTCAATGGCAGGAGCACCCCCTTGAGTTACGGGTGACGGCGGCCAGTGGCGAGATCCGCTCTTCGTTGTGGGAGGCTGCCCAAGAGGCCGGATTACCCGAAAACCTGATTATGGAGATGGCCGAGCTTTTCGCCTGGGATATCGATTTCTCAAGGGATTTGCGCCCCGGCGACCGGTTTTCGCTGCTGTTCGAAGAGCGGTTCGATCACGGTAAATCGGCGGGGGCTGGCCCTATCTTGATGGTCCGCTTCACCAACGAGGGACAGACCTACACGGCGGTTCGGTTCGAGGCCAGTGCCGGACAACCCCAGTATTTCACCGAGGAGGGCAAACCGATTGTGCGCGCCTTCCTGCGGGCGCCCCTGAAGTTTTCCCGCATCTCCTCCTCGTATGGCATGCGTTACCACCCCATTCAAAAGACATGGAAACAGCACACCGGCATCGACTACGCCGCCGCCAGCGGCACCCCGGTGCGGGCTGTGGGGGATGGTCGGGTCACCTTCCGGGGCTGGAAGGGGGGGTACGGCAACTTCGTGGTCATCCGCCACAACGCCACCTACGAATCGGCCTACGGCCACCTGCGCGGTTTTGCCCGTGGTTTGTCGGTAGGCGACCGGGTGCAGCAGGGCGAAATCATCGGTTATGTCGGCATGACCGGATTGGCCACCGGCCCCCATCTGCATTTTGAATTCCGCAAGAACGGCACGTTTATCAATCCCCGCAGCATCAAGCCCCCCCCGACTGCCGGGCTCGTCGGCGAACGGGCCCAACACTTCGCCCAGCAACGCGAACACCTGGGGCGAATCCTCGAAAGCCAGCTCGGCGGCTGATGAAAAAAGGTGTATTTTCGAAAAAACAACCTTTTTGTAACGTAGGTTGCAGTTCCCTCTTGATGAATAACTTCAATGCAGTTAGTTTGTTCATTGAGGGGGGAGGGATAACCGATGCAGCTGCGCCAATTCACCAGAAAAACCACCCAATCCGTCGAGGGCATCATGGTCGCACCGCGATCGTGGGATGAAATGTCGGGGGTCTACCCCAACGCCACCGAAACGCAGCCGACCCTGTTGGCCGTCGGGGGTGGCAAGGGGGGGGTCGGCAAGACCCTGGTGACCACCAGTATCGGGATCGCTATGGCCCAACAGGGCAAGCGCGTGGTCCTGATCGACCTCGATTTAGGGGGGGCGAACCTTCATTCCAGCCTCGGGGTACGCGACAGCCGCGCCAGCCTCAACGATCTGTTCGGCAGCGCCGAACAGCTGGGCGATTTGGTGATCGAGACCGGGATCGAGGGGCTGGGGATGGTCAGCGGTGCCCACGACGCCCTGAACATCGCCAATCTGCCGTTCCAGCAAAAAGAGAAGCTGGTGCGCCATCTGCGCAAGGTCGATGCCGACTACGTCATCCTCGACCTGGGGGCGGGGACCACCTACAACACCCTCGACTTCTTCATTGCCGCCGACATCGGCATCGTCACCACCATCCCCGAACCGACCTCCATCGAGAACACCTACTGTTTTATCAAAAGTGCCTTTTTCCGCCTGCTCAACGCCCCCGGCCAGCCTCAAGATGTGCGTCAGGTGATTCAAGAGGCGTTGCTGCGTCGCCACGATGATGCGCTGAGCATCCGTAGCGCCTCCGATCTGGTGCGGGAGATCGAGCGGATCGATCCGGTCTATGGCCGTACCTTGAAGATCCGGCTGCGCCAGCTCGATCTGCGTTTGGTCCTCAATCAGGTGCTCGATACCGCCGACATCCAACTTGGCCGTTCGATGGAGATGGTGACCCGCCGTTATTTCGGGCTGGAGATGCCGGTGCTTGGTTGCATCCTGCACGACCGCTCGGTGCAGCGTTCGGTGCGGGCGCAGCGCCCCTTCATGTTGGAATACCCCAATTCGCGGGCGGCAGCGACCTTCGAACAGATCGCCCGCAGCGTGATGCAGGGCGAGGAGTAAGACGTGTCCTCGAACGAAACGACACCAACCCACTACGAGCTGCTTGGGGTCTCCCGCAAGGCCAGCGGTGTCGAGGTCGCCTCGGCCTACCGTGCCGCCAAGCAGGCCTGGGATCCCCAATCCCTGGCGGTCTATTCCCTTTATTCCCATAACGAGTTGTCGGCGATCAACCATCAGCTCGACGAGGCCTACCGTACCCTCTCCGACCCCTTTTTGCGCGCCCGCTACGACGCCGCTCTGGCGGGACAGGAACCCACCGGCCCGGCCGCGATGGGGACGCCCACCCTCTCCGAGGTCTCGCCGGGGGAGGAGCAAATGGCCCAAGAGGAGGCGCCCCACGAGCTCGATCCCGCCCTATTGGAGGAGATCGAGCAGACCGATTGCTTCGACGGCCCCCTTCTGGCCCGCATTCGGCAAGCCAAGGGGATCTCCATCGAAGAGATCGCCGACCGCACCAAGATTGGCCGCAATCATCTGCGCGAGATCGAGGCCGAGCAGTTCAGCCGCCCCATCGCAGCCGTCTACCTCAAGGGTTACCTCAAGCAGTATGCCCTGGTCATCGGTCTAGACCCCGACAGGGTGCTATCGACCTACCCCTCGCTCCAAAATCACGGCAATTGGGTGGGGTGACGCCGACGGGCCTGTTTCCCCGCAAGGGTCGGGGTACACTGCCGCCCCCAGGTCACCATCGAGGAATTCCCCCTTATGAACTGCGCCCCCACGGCCTCCATGCCCGATTGTTGCGATCCGGTTGCCCTTGCCCAAGCGCTGATCCGCTTTGCCTCCGTCACCCCCGAAGACCACGGTTGCCAGGCGGCGTTGGCCGATTGGTGCATCACCCTCGGTGGTCGGGTGGAGTGGATGCCATTTGGCAACATCACCAATCTGGTGGTCCGCTTCGGCGCCGCCGAAAACCCCCGTTTCTGCCTGGCCGGGCACACCGACGTGGTGCCGGTGGGGCGTCCCGAATCGTGGACGGTTGCCCCCTTTGGTGGGGAGGTGATCGGGGGATTTCTCTACGGGCGTGGGGCGGTCGACATGAAGGGGGCCATCGCAGCCATGGTGGCCGCCATCGCCCGCGAAAAACGGGGGGGGGGTGACCCTGAGGTGATCCTGGTGATTACCGGCGACGAAGAGGGGGACAGCGTCGACGGCACCGACAAGATGCTGCACGCCCTGGCCGCACGGGGCGCGCTGCCGGAGCAGGCGGTGGTGGGGGAGCCGACCAATCCCACAAAATTGGGGCAGACGATCAAGAACGGACGGCGCGGCACCGTCAACGGCACCATCACCATCCTGGGGATGCAGGGGCATGCCGCCTATCCGGCCCAGGCCGACAATCCCATCCACCGGGGTCTTCCTGCGCTGCATGAGCTGGCGAGTTTAAAACTCGACGACGGCTACCCCGGGTTTTCTCCGACCTCGATCCAGATCACCAACCTCAACGCAGGCGTCGGGGCGAGCAACGTCATTCCGGGGCGGATGAGCGCCGTGGTCGACATCCGCTATAGCCCTGCCATCAATTTTGCCGGGATCGAGACGGCGATTTGTCAGGTGCTTGAGCGTCATAACCTGCGCTACGAGCTTGAGTTGGTCCACCACGGCGTCGCCTTCGCCACCCCCCCCGGCCCTTTGGTCGAAAAGGTGCGGCAAGCGGTTGTTCGCCATACCGGCATGGAGCCGGAGCTTTCCACCTCAGGCGGCACCTCCGATGCCCGATTTTTCAAGGTTTACGGGGTCGAGGTGGTCGAGTTCGGTTTGGTGGGGCAGAGCATGCACCGGGCCGACGAGCGGACCGCTGTGGATGACCTGGAGCGACTGACCGAGATCTATCGGGCGTTGTTGCGGTAGGAGATTTTCAGAGGCGGGGGTCGAAAACCAACCGTAGGCGCCACGAGGCTGCGTGGCTTTCGCCCCCCTTTCATTTCAGGCGCTTACGCCCTTGATATGCGCACGCATCCAGCGCTCGTCGGGGATCTTAGGGAAGCGCCGATTGATGTGGCGCTTCCGAGTGGCCCAAGGATGGGCTGCCAAAATAGCGCTGTCGTAGGAGGCGATAGCGCTGTCGTAGGAGGCGACCCCGTCGCCGAAGCCCTGCTGAAAAAGGCAGTATGCCTCTAATCAGCGCTTCCTTAGAGATGCCCGCTGGGTTCCCCCGCTGGGTGAAGGGGCAGGGTTGGGGGGCGTGGGTAAGTTGAGATGCGCCTGTTCTCAGAAGATTGCGACGGCGTTTGGCGCATGACAGTGTCGGCGATGATCGACCCATGCCGTTGTTGGGCGCAAAGTAACGCGGTCGGCTTGGAGCGTTAGCATCCCCCTTGGCGGGGGTGTGGCTCCTGGGGTCGGTGGCCCTTGGCTCGCTCGACCTTGAAATGCCGCCCCCGACTGCAACCTTATTGAAGAGCCGAAGTTGTAGGCTCGGACCCCGTTCGCGAACGGCGGGCCAAGGGTTGCCCACAGGCACGGATGTTCGGTGACAGGAGCGGTGGGATTATGCGGCAGGCAGCAAGGAGGACACATTCCAGATGGTTTCAATCCACACGGACTTAATCCTGGATTGCAATAATGACGAAGTTTTCTCGCGTAGGACCTTTTGCTTTTGTGGCCCTTATGAGCGCGTGGACTGCTATTTTTAGTGCGGCTATCGTTGCCATATATTATGTAAAAACGGCAGATCTTATGATGAAAATATCAATACCAACATTTGCTACTATCGTTGTGCCCATAATCATGGGATGCGCCATTGGCTATGGCGGTGCAATTGTAGTGACTGCTTGCACCGGAAACAAAATAGCCAACAACTTGATAATTGTAATGTCGGGAGGACTGGGGAGCATGATTACCCCGTTAATAATTTGGTGGCACCTCTAGGAGTCTGTCGGACTTGAGATCGTCCTACTCGGCAATTGCTCCTGCATTGCTCTACCTCCTGCATCCATGCGGTCGTGCGCCGGCGGGTAATCGGTCCAAATTTCCCCGGTTTTTCGTCACATAGCCACCACTATGATCCTCAAAACCGTGAAAATTTGGCCTCGATTCCCCACTCGGCTCGCTACGGACGCTCAAGCCCGACAGACTCCTAGGAAGCGCTGATCGAAGTGGTGCCCTCTCGATGGAGAAACAATAAATAATCGACGTTCCAGTCGTGGCTGAGTGGCCTAGGCATCTTTCTACTTCAACGAATAAAAAAACCGGCACTAAGGCCGGTTTTTTTTGTTACAAACGCCCCCTCAAACCGCTATTTATCTGCCAACCACTTCATCAACTCCTCTACCGTAAAATGACCCGCATGAATCCGTCCATCGGGGGCGATCAGGGTGGGGGTGCCCATGATCTCTTGGCTGTCGGCAAATGCCACTACCTTGTCGATGGGGGCGGTGCAGCCGGGGCGGGGGGCGGGGGGATTCTTGCCGAGTAGCATCCAGTCTTCGAACGCTTTCAAGGGATTGGGGGCGCACCAGATGGCGCGGGCATGTTCGGGCGCCTCCGGGTGAATCTGCTCGATGGGGCGCAGCAAAATGTGAACCCGAACCTGCTTGGCCTTGACCAGCTCCTGCTCCAAAGCCTTGCAATGGGGGCAGTCGGGGTCGGTCAGCAGCGCCACCTCAGGAGCATCTTTGGGGCCCCGGTCGATGGCGGCATCGAGTGGTACTGTCATCCATGCGACCCGTTTGATCTCCTCTCCACGGCGGCTGGTGATGTCGATTTTCTCTTGGGTGTCGACGATCCGGCCCAAGAAGAGGTAGCGACCCGTTTGGTCGCAATAAGCCAGTTTGCTCCCCACCACCAGCTCGAAAATCCCGGGTACCTCGGGCATTTCGCGGATTGTGTCGATCTTCAGATCGGGTAGGGCGGCCCGGATGCGCTGCTCGGTGGCTTGATCCACCGCTTGGGCAATGCCGTGTATCGACATGAGCAGAACAAGGGCTGCGAGCAGGGTGCGTAGGGGGCGGGGGGCGAGAGGCATGACTTCTCCATGGTCGTTTTTGGATTGAAAATCGGTCGGCCGTGCCATCATACCGATCTTTGCCCCCCTCCATACCCCTGGAAACCCGCCATGAGCCACGAAACCTTCATGCGCCGCGCCATCGAGTTGTCGAAGCAAAGCCTGTCGCTGCAAGGCAACGGTCCTTTCGGGGCGGTGATCGTTCGGGAGGGGGTCATCGTTGGGGAGGGGGTCAATCAGGTGGTGACTACCCCCGATCCCACCGCCCATGCCGAGGTGGTTGCCATCCGCGCCGCCGCTGCTGCGCTCAACCGCTTTGATCTGAGCGGCTGCACCCTCTACACCAGCTGCGCCCCCTGCCCGATGTGCCTGGCCGCCGCCTGGTGGGCCCGGATCGAGACGATCTACTACGGGGCCGAGCCGGAGGATGCGGCAGCGGTGGGGTTCGACGATGCAGCGTTTTTCGAGCAGATGCGTCTGCCTGCCGCTGGTCGGGCTGTCCCGGCCATTGGGCTGTTGCGGGGCGAGGCCCAAAGGGTGCTCAAGGCCTGGGGCGAGGCCGAGGAGCGGGTTCTGTATTGACAGCGGGTACGAATGAGAGCCTCTAAGGAAGCGCCGATTGAATAGCGCTTCCGAGCGACCCAGGGGTGGGTCGCCACAATAGCGCTGTCGTAGGAGGCGACCTAAGTCGCCGAAGCCCTGCTGAAAAAGGCAGGAGGCCTTTGTTCAGCGCTTCCCAAGTTTCAATCCGGCCATTTGGAGCCTTCATGAATGCCCTTCCCCCCGTCCGTGCGACGGTGTTTTACGACGTGATTTGCCCCTTTTGTTACATCGGTGACCGCCGTCTGGGACAGATGCACGACTACTTCGACCTAAGCGTCGATTGGCGCCCCATCGAGATTCATCCCGACACCCCCGAGGCGGGGCGGGCGGTGGCCGATTTGGGGTATCCCCTTGAGCAACTTCAGGCGATGCAGGCCCATCTGGCGCGGATGGGGCGGGAGGAGGGGATCGACCTGATGCAGCTGGAGCGGGTCTCGAATTCCCACCGCGCCTTGCTACTGCTGGAGGCGGCGCGGGATGAGGGGGAGGGGTTCTTTGCCGCGCTGCAAGAGATCCTCTTTCACGCCTTTTTTACCCTGGGGCGCGACATCGGTGATCCTGCGGTGCTCAAAACGTTGGCCGCCCAGGCGGGACTCCCCCTCGAAACGGTCGAATTGGCCTGGAACGATCCCATTTATGAGGAACGACTGGCCGAAAACCAGCAGTGGGCCAAGAAGATAGGGGTACGCGGAACCCCTACCGTCATCTTCAATGACCATTTGGCGGTGGCGGGGGCGGTCCCCCTGAAAACCTTGATGCAGGCCGCCGCCGAGGCGCTCGGCCAGACGGCCAACTGATGGGGTTGTCTCCGGCGGTTGTGGGCGGCTATGAACCCTGGAACACCCTGGGGCGGGGTCGGATGCTTCATTTTGGGGATGACGGCGACACCAGCGTCGAGGTACGGGAGGAGGGGCGCTACCGCTGGCTGACCTTCTCGGGGGGGGCGCCCCAAAGTGCGTTGGACCGGGAGGAGCCGGGGCGGCTGGTCTTCGAGCACCTGCACTGGCTCCAGGGGTGGATGCTCTTTCGCGACCTCCCCAAGCGGATGTTGATTCTGGGGCTCGGGGGGGGCGATTTGGTCCGCTTTGCCCTGACGGCGCTGCCCGAAACCGAGATCGTTGCAGTCGAGTGGAGCCAGCCGGTGATCGAGGCGGCCCATCAGTTTTTTCATGTGCCCCGCGTTGAGCCCCGGTTGCGGGTGGTGCAGGCCGATGCCTTTGGCTGGGTTGAGCAATGCCAAGAGCGGTTCGACGTGGTGCTGATGGATCTGTTTGCAGGCGACCTAAGCCCGGTCGACCGCTTGAGCGTCACCTGGTTGACGGCGCTGCAAACGATTCTGACCCCCGATGGGGCGGTGGCGCTGAATTTGATTCCGGGGCGGGCGGGCGACACCCAGACGGTGGCGCGGCGGCTGCGCATTGTGTTTGGGGGCGAGGCCTACACCCTGACCGCCCCCCGCAGCGGGAATCTGGTCATGCTCGCCTTCCCCTGGCTCGCACGGCGGGCGGCGCAGTCGATGGAGCGGCGGGGCAAGGTGTTGCAGGTGCGGTTGGGGATCGACTTCAAGGCGATGGTGCGAAGGTTGCGGGCCGACAACCCCGGACTGAGCTGAGGTTGTGATGGGTCGTGGTGGAGGGGCGCTGGGTTAATCCACCGGCCAAACAAAGTGCTCTTCTTGGAACAATCGAACGCAGGCCGCCACCACCTCGGCGTCAAAGAGGGTGCCTGCCCCCTTTTGAATCTGCTCCAGCGCCGCCACCTGTCCCAAAGAGGGGCGGTAGGGGCGGTGGGACGAAATCGCCTCGACCACGTCGGCCACCGCCACAATGCGGGCCTCTATGATGATCCGATCCCCTTTTAAGCCTTGCGGATAACCGCTGCCGTCGAGCCGCTCGTGGTGTTGCCGGGTGATGTCGGCGATGGGCCAGGGGAAGTCGATCCCCTTGAGGATCTGATACCCCGCCTCGGGATGAGCCTGAACCAGTTTTACCTCCAACTCGTTTAAGCAGGCCGGTTTGCTCAGGATCTCGGCGGGGATCTGAATCTTGCCGATGTCGTGGATCATCGCCCCGATCCGAATCCCCTCCTGTTGTACCTCATCCAATCCCAACTCTTGAGCAATGGCACCGGCCAGCGCAGCCACCCGCCGTTCGTGACCGGCAGTGTAGGGGTCGCGCAGCTCCACCATGGCCGAGATCGCCGCCACGGTGCCGTCCAAGGTTTGGTCGATACGGGCCAGGGTTTGCTCCAAGGCGTGTTTGCCGGCGACCTCGGCGGCCCGCAGCCGCTGTCCGGCGATGCCGAACGCCAGGTTGTTGGCCAGTTCTTGCAGCAGGGGTTTGGTGTTGGGGGCGAAGGGGTCGGGGCTATTCGATAGCAACACCAGGGTGCCCAGCTCCTGCCCGTTGTGGCGCAGCGGCAGTAGCCCCAATGCGCCGTGGGGGCGTGCGGGGACGAGACAGGTGGCAAACCCCTCTTGCAACGGGGAGGGGTGACAGTTGTGCAGAAGCCGGGCCGCCTGCTGGGGCTCGATTCCGGCGGCGGTGCGCACCACGCCCCAGAGGGGCTCGGCCCCGTCGTTCGAGGGGGGGACGGGGGCACAGACCCAGGCGGCCTGAAAAACATTGGATTCGACCACCACCCGACAAACCGTGGCGATCAGGGCCGATTCATCCTCGGCCTGGACCAACGCGAGGTTGCTGCCGCTGAGGATCCGTAGCGCCAGGGTCAGTCGGTCCCGTTCATGCTCGGTGGCGAGCCGTTCGGTAATGTCTTCGCTGTAGGCCACCCCCACCGATTCCGAATCGGGCAGGTCGAGGGGGGCGCCGCTGACCAGGATGTGGCGCACCAGCCCATTTTTACAGCGGATGGAAACCGGGACGTCACTCATTGGCTCACGCCCCATCAATACCGCCTTCATCGCCTGCTGCGCCCGCTGGCGGTCGGCATCGTCCGCGAGCAAATCGAGGAGCGACATCCCCACCAGCTCCTCTTGGCTGTATCCGTTGTGCCGCGAGGTGGCGCGATTAACCAAGGTAAAACGGCCCTGGCGGTCGAAGGTGTAGATCGGAATCGTGGCGTGGTCGAGGACGGCTTGTAGGAAGGTGTTGCTGGTTTGAAGGGCACGACGACTGCGGTCGCGGGCGAGCCGGGCGCCGATCATCCCGGCGGCGGTGCGCAGCAGCTCGGCCTCGGCGGAACTCCAGCGCCCGGTTTGCCGGGTATCGTCAAACCCCATGAAGCCGTCGATTACCCCGTCGGGGGCGACCAGGGGGACCACCACCAGAGGGCGAATGTGCTGCCGACGCAGCAGCGCCTGTTCCGCCCGGGCCTCTTCGGGCATGGCGTCAACATCGGCGATGAAGAGCGTCCGTTTATTGAGGATGTGCGCCATCCACCAGGGGAAAGGCTCAAACGATTGCCTTTGCATTTGATCGATTTGGGGCGTGACTCCCGGCGCGCACCACTCGTGGGTGTTGCTGATCGTGTTGCTGTCGGCATCGAACAAAAAGAGGTAGGCCCGGTCGGCTTGGGACGCTTGGCCCAAGGCTGCCAAGCCGGCATTTAGGTCGAGATCGGTCTCGGCCAGAAGAACCGACAGGCGGTTAAGCGCCTGCTCCAAACGCTGGTGTTGCCGCAGGGTGTTCTCGGCCAGCGTGCGCGGTGAGATGTCGCGCAAAATGCCCAACGCATAATGAATGCCGTGGTGATCGAGGGTGGAGAGCGACAACTCGATGGGGAGGGGCTGGCCGTTTTTGTGGATGGCGGTCAGTTCCAAGGTTCGCCCCAACATGGGGCCGAGCCCCGAATGGCGAAAAGCGGCAAGCCCTTTGTGGGCCTGGGTGCGTTGCATCGGGGGGACCAGGGTGTCGTGCAGGTGGCGACCGAGCAATTCGTCGGGGGTGTAGCCGAGCAGGGTGGTCAGGGCGGGATTGGCGTAGACCACCATGCCGTCGTCGTCCATGAGGATGACGGTATCTCGGGCTGCGTCGGCCATGCCTTGAAACAAAATAGGGTCGAGGGTGGAGGGCAACGCAGACTCCTTGTCGATCGGGGGGGAAGCTCCATCCTCTCTTTTTCAGAACCGCTTGGGAATCTCTTTTGAAACAGGGGGTTGAGACCGGTCGTTCGAGGGGGGGGCTGAGGCGGTGGGGTTGAACCCCTAAAAATCGGGGATTAAACCAGGAAGGGGCGTCCGTCTCGCCAGACCGCGATGCGGTCGCGCCCCCGATCTTTGGCGGCGTACATCGCCAGATCGGCCTGACGCAGCAGATCGTTCAAATCGCGCCCCCCGCGTTCACATTCGGTCACCCCGATACTCACAGTCAGGTGAACCTGCCCCTGTTCGATGGCAATGGGGGCCTGCTTGAGCCCTTGGGCGATACGCATGGCCAGGGTTTGCCCCCCTTCGAGCCGGGTATGGGGCATCAGGATCGCGAACTCCTCCCCCCCCATCCGCCCCACCACGTCGACCGCACGAACCTGCTCACGCAGCACCTCGCCAAAGACCCGTAGCGCCCGATCCCCCGCCTCGTGGCCGTGCAGATCATTGATCCGCTTGAAGTAGTCGATGTCGAGCATCAGCAGGGTGATCGGGAAGCTATAGCGACTTGCCTGATGCATCGCCTCCTCGGCCAGCTCGAAGAAGTGACGACGGGTTCGGGCGCCGGTCAACTCGTCGGTGGTGGCCAAGGTGCGCAGCTCGCGATTGAGCTTCTCTAACGCCAGCAGGTGTCGATAGGTTTGATAGGTGTGGATTGGGGCGAGCAGCAGGGGGATGGCGATGGCCAGGGTGACCCCCATAGCCCAATCCTCGACCTCCATGATCTCAAGGGTGAGGATGGTGATCGTCACCGATAGGGTCACCATGAGGGTGGAGATCAGAACCAGGGATCGGGCCATGCCGAGTCGCAAAAGGAGGGAGGGTTTCATCAATGGTGCGTCCCAGAGAAACGATGCCGAATCGAGGGAGGCACCCTAGGCGATTGGACCGCTACACTAAACGGGTAATTTGTATGCAGATAATAAAGAGGGGAGGAGGCTACGCAGGGGGGTTATGCCAGTGCGATACGATCCCGGCCCTCATTTTTGGCGCGGTACATCGCCTGATCGGCATCGCGCAACAAGCGCCCCAGGTCGGCCTGCCCCCCTTGGCTGCCGGCGATGCCGATGCTGACGGTGACCACAACCGAGCCGTGATCGATGGGCAGGCTCAGATGGCGAAGCGCCCGGCGAATTCGCTCCCCCGCCACCCGTCCCCCCTCTTGATCGGTATGGGGCAGCAGCATGGCGAACTCTTCTCCGCCGATTCGACCGATCAGGTCGCTTTCCCGTTTGACGTCGGCCAGCAAGCGTCCCAAAGCGGACAAGGCCACATCCCCCGCCTCGTGGCCGAAGTCGTCGTTGATCTGTTTAAACCGGTCGATGTCGATCATGAGCAGGGCGACGGGGAAGCGGTGCCGCCGGGCCTGGGTGAGCACCGTTTGCGCCTGTTCGAGGAAGTTGCGCCGATTCAGGCACCCGGTTAGATCGTCGATGGTGGCCAGTTGTTGCAGGGTTTTTTGGGTCTGGTCGAGTTGATGGATGACCGTGTAGGTCAAGTAGGTGTGGGGCGGAGCCAACGTCAGGGGGATGACGGCGGCAAGGCTGAGCCCCAATTGCCAGTCTTGAACGCCCAACATCGACAAAATGGCCGTTGTTAGGGCGATGGAGGCCAAAATCGCGGTCGTAGTGGCTGCGGCGATGGAGCGCCCCAGGCCGTGGTGGGTAAACAGTGAATGCAGCATGAATGACCGTGGTTTGGGGGGAATGCTTGACCGGATGGGGGGCTGGGCGGGCAGGATAAAAAAAAACCCTACGGAGCTGAACTTGCAATGTTTGGGTGTATTTAACGCCAATATTTGTTGGACGCTGCCCCCGACGAGGTTCAAAACAAGCCATCCTCCCCCCCCAAAAATCTGCCCGAAAAACCATCCATCCCCCCCCGCGATTATCCCCATCCCCCCTGTTACACTCCCGCCCCCCATCCATCATCTGCCCGGACCCTCCATGATCGAACTACGCAATCTCGAACTGCGCATCCAGGGCCGCCCCCTGCTCGACAAGGCCAGCGTCATCTTTCACCCCGGCTGGAAGGTCGGGGTGGTAGGGCGCAATGGCTGCGGCAAATCGACCCTCTTCAAATTGTTGCTCGGCCAGTTCCACGAAGAGGGCGGCGAGGTGCGGCTGCCCGCCAAACGCAACATCGCCCACGTCGCCCAGGAGACCCCCTCGACCGCTCAGGCGGCGCTCGACTATGTGCTCGACGGCGACGTTGAGCTGAGGGAATTGGAGCGCTCCATCGCGGCGGCCGAGCAATCGGGGGACGGTGCCGCCATCGCCGGACTGCACAGCCTCATGGCCGCCATCGACGGCTACGCCGCCAAGGCACGCGCCGCCAAGATCCTCAGCGGATTGGGCTTTGCCGGTGATGCCATTGAACGCCCGGTGGCCGACTTTTCCGGAGGCTGGCGGATGCGGCTGAATCTGGCCCGCGCCCTGGTGTGTCGCTCCGACCTGCTGCTGCTCGACGAGCCGACCAACCACCTCGATCTGGACGCCGTCATCTGGCTCGAAACCTGGCTGCGGCACTACCCCGGCACTCTGCTGTTGATCTCGCACGACCGGGATCTGCTCGACCGGGTGGTCGATCACGTCGCCCACTTCTTCGAAACCAAACTGACCCTCTACACCGGCAATTACGGCGATTTCGAGCGGATGCGCGCCGAAAAGCTGGCCCAGGAACAAACCTTGGCGGCCCGCCAAACGCGGGAGGTCGCCCACCTGCGCAGCTTCATCGACCGTTTCCGGGCCCAGGCGACCAAGGCACGCCAGGTGCAAAGCCGGATCAAGGCGTTGGAGCGGATGGAGATGGTCGCCATCAGCCGCGCCGACTCCCCCTTCCACTTTACCTTCTTCCCCCCCGAGGGGTGCCCCAACCCCCTGCTGCACCTCGAAAAGGTCAGTCTGGGCTACGGCGCGACACCAACCTTGAGCGGGATTGAGCTGCCGTTGGAACCGGGGCAGCGGATCGGGCTGCTGGGGCGCAACGGGGCGGGTAAATCGACCCTAGTCAAGGGGCTGGCGGGCGATCTATTGCCGCTCAAAGGGCTGCGCAAGGAGGGTCCGGGGCTGGCGATTGGCTACTTCACCCAGCACACACTAGAAAGCCTCGACCCCGCCGCCACCCCCTTCGATCACATCGCCCGCATCGCCCCTGGCGCGCTGCCCCAGCAAATCCGCGATTTTCTCGGTTGTTACGGCTTTACCGGCGACGACGCCCTGCGGCTGGTCGGCCCCTTCTCGGGGGGGGAGAAGGCAAGGCTTGCCCTGGCCCTGGTCGTCTGGCGCCGCCCCCACCTGCTGCTGCTCGACGAGCCGACCAACCACCTCGATCTGGCCATGCGCGACGCCCTAACCCTGGCGCTCCAGGAGTTCGAAGGGGCGCTGGTGGTGGTTTCGCATGACCGCCACCTGCTGCGGGCGGTGACCGACCAGTTTTATTTGGTCGACAGCGGAGCCGTGACCCCCTTTGAGGGAGATCTGGACGACTACGCCCGCTGGTTGAGCGAGGGGGGGACACAAGAGAGGGAGGGTGATGAACCGAGCACCCTGAGCCGCAAAGATGAAAAACGGCTGGAGGCCCAGGCGCGGGCGGCGCTGGCGGCCAAAACCAAGCCGCTCAAGCAGAGGTTGGTCAAGCTGGAGGCGAGCGTCGAACGGCTCTCGACCCGCAAGGGGGAGATCGAGCAGGCGTTGAGCGACCCGGCGATCTACGAAGGGGCGGGGGGCGCCAAGCTGCCCGATCTGCTCAAAGAGCAAGGACGGATCGTCAAGGAGTTGGAGGAGGCGGAGGTGGCGTGGATGGAGGTGAGCGAGGCGCTTGAGGTGGCGGTGGGGGAGGGGGGCTAGCCTTCATGTTGTCGCCATTCCGGGGCGGCCTTGCCGAATCCGGAATCCCCCCGATGTCGAGACGCTTCGGGGGGAGCCACATCCACAACGGGGTTGGATTGTTACGATTCCAAATCGGCTCGATTCACATCCAGGCTTTTGTGCAAAACCCGCACGATTCGGCTTGAAAAATTCGGCATCAGCCCGGTTCTTGATCCCTTTCGGCCACAAAGCGCTCGTCGTTGTATTGCGCCGTATCGCTTTGACGCCCCTCCGCGATCATTCGCCGCAAGAGTTCGAGTTTGCGTTCGTCGCTTTCAAACAGGCGCAAACCTGCACGGACCACCTCTGGCGCCGAGCCAACCCGTCCTTCGGTCGTTGGCTGGCAATGAATGGATTGAAATGTTCACCCAAGCTGACGCTGGTATTTTTTGCCATGACGATCACCTCGCGGTACCAATAAATACCAAACACATTCAGATCGCAACGCAGGTTCACCGCGATGCCATCCAACAGGAGGAGTGGCCATGCGCAAATCCCCAGAGGTCGATGCCTACATCGCGGCGCAACCGCCCCAAGCGCGGCAGGCGCTCGAAACGTTGCGGGCCTGCATCCGGCGGGCGACGCCCGATGTGCATGAACTCATGAACTACAACATCCCCGCTTTTGCTCTGGTCGAGGGGGGTAAGCGCGACCAGCAAATCATGATCGCGGGGTACGCAAAGCACGTCGGGTTTTATCCCCATCCCGACACCATCGAGGCCTTTGCCGACCGGCTGGCCGACTTCACCTTCGCCAAGGGCTCAATCCAGTTCCCGTTGAACCGGCCGATTCCCGAGGACTTGGTGGAGGCGATGACGCGTTACCGGTGGTTGCAATTGCACCCGCAATGACCCCGCTTTGAAGGGCCGCGACGAAGGCAGGGCATGTCCCGCTTCCCCTGTTTCATGACCCCCCCGCAGCCGGATCCCCGCCGCGCAGCAGAACACCGCCGAGATCGAGGGGTGTTTTTTCAAGGGGATGACGGCGGCCAGATGGCCTTTTGGGAAGCGCAGGATTACCCCCCAACGACCATCTCGACCACCCGGTTCTGACCGTCGCCGACATCGAGGCCACCTGCCTCTTTTACACCCGGGCGCTGGGGATGGGGGTGACCACCTTCGGGGCGAGGCGCAAGGCGCTGACCTTCGGACGGCAGAAGATCAACCTGCACCAGCAGGGGGGGAATTCGAGCCCAAGGCGGCGCGCCCCACCCCCGGCAGCGCCGACCTGTGTTTCATCACCCCAACCCCACCGGAGGAGGTCGCCCGTCATTGGGACGCGCTCGGGCTGACGGTGGAAGCGGGGCCGGTGCGACGCAAGTGGGGCGACCGGGCCGATCCTTTCGCTCTACATCCGCGATCCCGACGACAACCTGATCGAGGTGGCCAACTCGATCGAGGGGTGAGCTGGGTGGTGGATGCTTGGGAGGGGCGGATGAAACACCCGCCCGCCGGGTTTGAGGGCAGCTGATGACGACGGGATTGCCCCTTCATATCGCGGCGAGGGCGCCGCTCCGACAAGAAAACCGACCGTTGCCCCATCGTCACGACCCGAACCCCGCGCATTCATCGGGTGCGTTGAAGGCAATCGGCCCTGCAAGCGCTGGCGGGGCGATGTATCCTCCCTCGGTCGATTGAGCGCTCCTATTCCACCTCGACCCGATCTTTGATGGTCGCCGCGAACCGGGTACCCCATGCTGCTGCACTGGAAGTTCGATCCCATCCTCATCTCCTTCGGTCCGGTCGCCATCCACTGGTACGGGCTGCTCTTTGTCGGGGCGTTTTTGCTCGGGCAGACCATGCTGATGCGGTTTTTCAAAGCCGAGGGGGTGCCGCCGGAGTATGTGGAGCGGCTGCTGCTGTATGCCCTGGTCGGCACCATCGTCGGCGCCCGTTTGGTCCATTGCCTGTTCTACGACCCCGACTACTACCTGAGCCACCCGCTGGCGATCCTGCGCATTTGGGAGGGGGGGCTGGCCAGCCATGGGGGGACGGTCGGGCTGATTTTGGGACTGTGGTGGGGCAGCCGCCCCATGCGGGGTGAGGTCCCCTTCCTCTGGCTGCTCGACCGGGTCGCGGTCGCCACCGCCTTCAGCGTCGTCTTGATCCGCATCGCCAACTTCCTCAACTCCGAAATCCTCGGCATTCCCACCTCGGGCCGTTGGGGGGTGGTGTTCGAGGCGGTCGATGGGCTGCCCCGCCATCCGGTGCAGCTTTACGAAGCGACCGCCTATCTGCTGATCGGGGTGATTCTGCTGACCGTCTACCGCCGCCTGGGCAAACACACCCCCCACGGACTGCTCTTCGGTTGGTTCATGACCCTGCTGTTCTCGGCCCGCATCGGCCTTGAGTTTTTCAAGGTGCATCAGGCCGCCTACGCGGGCGGCATGACCTTCAGCGTCGGGCAATACCTGAGTTTGCCCTTTGTTGCGTTGGGGGTGTTCATGATTGTTTGGTCTAAAAAGCGCCCCCCCCTGAGCGACGAGGCGGGGGGCGGAAAGGCCTGATCCCCCCTCGATGGAACGCTGAGTTCGGTCTATTTTGGCGGGGCGCTTCAACCCCGATTGAAGGACAGCAACCCAACCAGAGCCCCCCATGCCGACCTTTCAAAACCCCACCACCCAAACCATCGTCGACTTCATCCGCGGCATCGGCATCGAGGTCCGCCAAGAGCCCTTGGGGGAAACCTTCCTGCCCGGTATCCGCATCTTTGCAGGGGCGCTGTTGGTGGACGAACCCAAGCTCGCCCATCCCGGCGATCTGCTCCACGAGGCGGGCCATCTGGCGGTGGTTCCCGCCGCCATCCGCCCCCTGCTGACCGACAACGTGCGCGAAACCCACCCTGATGGGGCGTCTGGGGAGAGCGAGTCGATTGCCTGGTCCTTTGCTGCCGCCTTGGCCGCCGGGATCGATCCCGCAGTGGTGTTCCACAGCAACGGCTACCACGGCGCCTCGCAGGGGTTGCTCTTCAATTTTCAGATGGGGGTCCCCATCGGCCTGTCCCCCCTGCTGGCGGCGGGGATGACGGTGTTTCCCGGCTCCCCCGAGGGGCCGCCGCCGTTTCCCCATATGCTGGAGTGGGTGCGGGGGTGAGGGGCGGTTTGGTGGATGCGGTCAGCCAGGGGTGCATGTGAATCAGAGCGGTGCGGTGGGGATGGCGTATCCCTGGGGAAGCGCCGATTCAAGGCCCTCTGCCTTTTTCAGCGACGCTTGGCAAAAACCCAAAGCTTCGGCGACTTAGGTCGCCTCCTACGACAGCAGAGCTGGGCCGCTCGGAAGCGCCGATTCAATCGGCGCTTCCTTAACCCCCAGCCCCTAACCCGCAAACGAAATCCCCCGCCGCGTCCAAAATGGCTCCCCGGCCCACCGCCGTTCTTGTTGGTAGTAGTGGCTCCGCTCGTGCAAATACCGCCCCACCGCCCCATTCAGCCGCTGGGCATGGTCCCGCAATCCCGCATCGCTACCCTCCAGCCATTGCCGCATCGCTTGAGCCCCGGCGATCCCATCGGTCAGGGCAACGTTGATGCCCGACGAGGTCAGGGGATCCATGCCGATGGCGGCATCGCCCAGGGCGATCCAGCCCGGCCCCGAGACCCGATCAGCAAACCCGGAGTGGGCTGGATAGGCCAGAACCGCCTCCCCTGCACAGCCCCTGTCACTTGGTAGCATGCGGCGCAACTCCTCGGTTTCATCGATTAAAACCGCCAGATTTTCGGGGTGGGAAAGTTGGTGGGTGTGGATCAAATCGGCGTCCGACATGAAGGCGGTCAGCAGTCTTTTGCCGGGGATGGCAGCGGCGTACCACCACCCCAGGGGGTGGGACTCAATCAACGATAGGTGGGTCAGGGGGTGGCCATCGGGAGCGGGATGAATCTGGGCCAGCGCCGTTAATGTGTCGATGCGACGACGTTGGGCCCCCAATCGGGTCGCCAAGGCCGAGCCCCGCCCGGTGGCGTCGATCAGCCCCGTAGCCGCCAACACCCTGCCCCCCTCCAGCCGCAATCCCCAACCACCATCGGGCAGTGAGCCCACTTCGGTCACTCCACCTTCGATCGCCACGGCGCCGCGCATACGGGCTTGATCCAGCAACCAGCGGTCGAAGGCGGCCCGGTCCAGATGCCAGCCGTGCCCCTGCGCGTGGACCAGATAATCCTGCTCGGTCACCGCGCCGCCCCCCCACACCGCCCGGTTGCCATGGCAGGGCAGGTGGCCCAGGGGGCGCAAATCGCCCGGCAAACCGAGCCGTTCCAATAGGGAGGAAACCGAAGGGGTCGCCGATTCCCCGATCCGGTAACGCTCCGGATCGGGGGGGCGATGGATCAGTGCAACCTTCAACGCAGTCGCGCCGCCGCCCAACAAGGCCAGGGCGGCGGCGCATCCAGCCGGACCACTTCCGGCAATCGCCACATCGAAGCGGTCCATGGGGGTCATCGGGGATTGGCCCTGGCCACCTCAACCAGCAGCGGCCTGGTTTCATCCCCTTCGTTGTAGATAAAGCCCAGATCCATCCACTTGACCACCATCTCGGTATCCTGAGAAAACTGGATGAAATCGGCGGCGTTCATGTTGTAGTCGGTGCCGATCCAGGGGACCTGTTCGATCTCTTTGGCCTGGACCGATTCCCAAATCGAACCCCTGGGTTGGGCATTGGGCACAAGTTTGCGGTAGACGAACAGGGGACGCTGAGCGGGCCACCACCACACGGTGCGGTCGCCGACGTTTTGGGCCGAACACTCGTTGAAATCGGCCTGCCAGGGGATCGCCATGAATTTGGTGACATCCCCGGGCTCCAGCCCCTGAAGGGGATCCCAACCCAGGCTTAAGGGGAAGGGGATCTCTGCTTTGGGACGAATGCGGAAAGGGGAGGCGTAGATCTGGGTCAACCGCGACACCCAGGTCATCTCGATCCCCGGCGAGAAGGCGCCCCCCACACAGTTTTCGAGGACTGCTTGAGTCAACGCCTGCCCCGCATGGGGGGAGGGGGGCGTTTCGTCATCGAACCAGCCGTTGGCCCACTGCGCCAGCATGAAGTACTGGGTGTCGGTCAAACGCAGGAACTTCGAGGGGGTTTTGTCGACCGGGCCAATGCTCGAATCGCCCGCCAGGTAGGGCATCATCGTCCCCCCGGTGGCGCCGCCAATCAGGGTGTTCACATCGTTGGGGGCCCGCATGTAGTCGAGGATGCGCCGCCGCATGCCGTTCATCCCCGGCGCGGGGTCGCCCAGCATCCCCATGTCGAAGGTGTGGGGCTTGGGGGGGATCGCCACCACCCAGGGGTAGGTTTGCCCACGGTCCAGAATCGGTTTGATGTCGCGGGCGAAATTGGGCCTGAAGCCATTTGCGCCATCCCGCCACAAGCCATCGGCGTACATGTCGGGGCGGTAGCCCATCTTGCGCACCGCCACGTCGAAGATGGTGTCGTGCAGGCTGACCAGGTTGAGCACCTGGGGGGCATACGAGGGTGGACCCACCAAGACCCAGGCGGAGGTCGCCTCAACGGTGGTGCCATTTTTGAAAACCACGGTGGCGGTCACCGGACCATCGGAGGTGTCGTCGAACCAGCCGTCGTTGTTGGCGTAGGTGTCGATGTTCTCGTGACCGGGCATCGCCCCGGCATGGCCATGGCCACCCAGGACCAACAGTCTTCCCACGCTGTCGGTCCGTAGTCCCCCCAGGGTGTCGATGATGAAGGGTTTGATGTTCTCGGGAGGGAAGCGGTGTTTGGCATGTGGCGTCGAGTTGCGGTCGAACTCGGCGCTCTGATCGGCTCCTGAAACGGTGCGCGGGCCGGGATCGGCGATGAGCCGCTGCCGTGCGGTCGGGTCGGTGATCCCACCATTACGCAGCGGGTGGTTCGAGGCGTAGCCGTCTTCCCCCAGGTTGGTTTGAAACTCGTACCAAATGGGCTTTTTGTTGGCCAGATGGACCGTCCATCGGATCTCGGCAATCTCGCTGTCTTCCAACGAAACCGGGGTGCAGGAGCCGTCCTTCTCGGTGCGCATGATTTGAAAGCGGGCCGCCTGGCGTTTGAGCGCCCCATTGGCATCGCGGAAATCCCCAGGTTTGAAGGGGGTGCCGTCGGCATTGATGGGTAAACCGGCCACCGTTTCGGGGCCGATGTAGAAATCGTCGCTGATGCCCACCCGGGCCACCCCGATGGCGGGGTAAATCGCATACGTCGTTTCAGCCATGGTCGTTATCCCTCTTGTCCTTTTTGCTTTTTGTGGTTGTGTGGGTTGGGCTCAGAGGTGCAGTCCCAGGCGTGTGCTGGTCTCTTCGATCCTGGCGACGTGAGCGGTGACCTGTTGCAACGTTTGCAACAGCGCTTGGTCGCGGCTTGCGGCGGTATCGGCGCCCCGCTGAAGCAGGGCCTTTTTACCCTTACGCAGATCCTTCTCGACCGCATGTGTCAACGTTTCAAACCCCTTGAGTTGCTCTTTCAGGGAGCGTTTGTCGTACTGCCAGGTGGGGGCGGCGTTGGGTCCGATGTTGCCGCTGCCCTCCTTCCAAATCGGGGTCTGCATCAGGTGGACGGCCAGATTGGGCAGATGCTGGTGCATGATCGGCACCACATGTTCGAAGAACAGGCGATGGAAACCCTCCCCCTTCTGGAAGGAGTGTTCGAGGCTACGCAGCATCAGCGAATACAGGGCGTTGAATCGTTCGGCCAGGGCCAGCGCCCGGGGATTGGTTTGGTAATCGTCAAGATTGGGCACCGCGACGATGGGGTAGACATCGGGCAGGGGGGCGACCCCGTCGGCGACCTGCTTGAATTTGAAGTAGTGGGACTGCTCCAGTGGTGTGCCGATGATCGGGCCATACTGCCCGTCCACCCTTTGGCCGTAATGGTTGTAACTCCCCCACGGTTGCAGCGGGACCAGGGGATGCCCCGGTCGCTCCCCCCCTTCGCCCTGTTGCACGATCTGGCGAATGCCTCGCTTGGCCGATTCAAGATCGCGCACCTCGACGATCTGCCCGCCCCCCCTGCCGAAGTAGTAGTCCTGGTACTGAGCGTAACCCTCGGCGTCGGCAAATATGGTGGTTCCCCGCTGCTGAGCCTGCGCCTCCAGGTACTCGATGCCGTCCTGAATCGCTTTATAGAACTGCCCGATGGTCTGGATGTTTTGGTTCTCGGGGGGCGACTCAAAGGTGGCGGGGGTTTCGATCCCCATGAAGACCTCTTGGTAGACCGAGACGGTGGCCTGCCGCAGCCCGATGTAGGGGGTGGTTTTGGGGTCCCCGTTGGGAATGTAGGTGGGGTAGACCGGGGTGAAGGGGCCGGTGAAACGGGGAATGCCCCCCACCGCCACGAGCAGGTTGGCCGCTTGGTAGACGTGGTACATCTCCTCCATCGCGACACTTGCCGTCAGTCGGAAGGCGTTACAGGAACGGTCGGTCATCGAATACAAGGCGGTGGAATAGGCGGGGATGGTCGCGAACTCCAGCGTGACCGCGTTTTGCAGGTAATCGCGCAATTCCTCGATGGTCCGGATGGGTTTGTAGTGGTAACTGCTGCTCAAAAACCTCAATTGTTGCTCAAGCTTGCGATCCATGGGGCTCTCCTGTAGATCCTGGTTTTGGGGGAAACTGCCGAAGGAATCCAATGACAGGCAGGTGGGGCGGTGGGCATGACGGACCACAGGATGGCGCGCCAGGGGGGGCGCCCGAATGATCGGGTCGAGGGGGGGATCAACGGGGGGAAGGTGTGATTCATGAAGAGCCTCGCTGTCCGTGCGTTGCAGATTCAATCCATCGATTGTTCAGTCTTTGATGAAAAAACTTATAAAGCAACAGTTTAAATGCACATTTAATCTTGCCTCCTGCCTGAAGGTAGGGAGGATGTTCGAATCTCGTCGACAGGAGGTCGCCCCCCCCCCGCATGCCCACCTTCCGCCGAATACCCCGGGTTTAATAGGACGATTGTCGTGCCTTCATACGCGGTCGCATCGTGCGACCGCGTTTCACGCAGGGATATCAAGGAGAGCGCACCATGAACACAAGCTTCCGCGCAGCAGCCCCGTCCGTTCAGGTTCAAGAGGGGCTTGGCCCCCTGGCCGAATTGCCCGGTACCTGGGTCGGTTCGGGATTCAACCTGATCGCCTTGCCCAATTTCGAGGGGGGGAGCGATTTTCGGCTCAAGCTCAACGCCACGGCCGAAAGCCTGAGCTTCACCGTCATCGGGGCGCCGATCCCGAATCGGGGTTCGGCACAGAGCGACATCTCGTACCTGGGGCTGCACTATCTCCAGCAGGTCAACGATGCCCAGACCCACGAAGGGCTGCACATCGAGCCGGGTTTATGGCTCAACATTCCGGCCACCACCGATCCGGATCAACCCCCCACCCTGGTGCGTCAGGCCAGCGTCCCCCACGGCGATTCGCTCCTGGCCCAGGGGTCGACCATCACGATTCAAGAGGGACCGGTATTCGAGCCGGTCTCCACCACGCCGATCATCATTCCGCCCAAAACGATTCCCACGCTCGGCTACTTCGATCCCTACAGCAATCCGAACCTTCCCCCCGGCATCTCCCGGGCTGCCGTCGCCAATCCCAACCTGATTTTGGAAGAGGCCATCCAAGGGCAGACCATCACCTCGACCACGGTCATCTCGGTTTCGACCGAACCTGTGGGGGGTATCGTCAACATCCCCTTCATCCAGACCAACGCCAATGCCACCCGCATGGAATCGATCTTCTGGGTTGAAACGATCCAAAATCAGGACGGCAGTCAGACGCTGCAATTGCAGTACAGCCAGACCGTGATCCTGAATTTTCTGGGTATCGACTGGCCCCACGTTTCGGTGGGGACGTTGTTGAAGCAATAACGAAAAAAGACCGGGGCTTGCGCTGCCTGCGAGCCCCGGTTTGCCATTCAAAGGAGCGCCTCATGCCCGAAGCCCTCGCCGCCGTTACCTCCCGAGACCTCGGTGCCCTGGGCATCCTCCACCTGCGTCGCATGTGGGCCCGCACCCGACTGACGGTACAGGGTTCTGCCGTTGAAAAGGCTGACGAGGAGTGGCTCCTCGACAACCTGGTTTTCGACGGATTGGGGTTGGGTCTGGAGCCGACGATCCAGTTTCTGCATGGCGGTGCCGCGTCGTACGAGGATTTCGAGCGCTGGATTTTGGAGCAGGGCGATGGCGGACTCGATCCGGCCCGGCGTGAACGGATCAACCGGGCAATCCGGGCGGTGCTCGATCCCGAGGTTGTCGGTCCGACCCTTGAGACCTTGAACAACCACCCCGAACCGGTTTTGAGCCAAGAGGATCTGGCCCACTTCGAGGCGCACGGCTACGTCGTACTGAAAAACGCGGTGCCCACAGGGGGGGCTGCGGCGGCGGCCCAGGCGGTGTGGGATCACCTGGGGGCCAGCCCCGATGATGTCGAGAGCTGGTACCGTCCCAAGGTGGCGCAGCAAAAGATCATGGTGCAGCTCTTTCAACACCCAGCGCTGGAGGCCAATCGGCAATCGCCCCGCATCCACCGCGCCTTTGCCCAGTTGTGGCAGACCGAAAAGCTCTGGGTCACCACCGACCGGGTCAGCTTCAATCCCCCGGAGCGGCACGACTACCGGTTCCCTGGTCCCGACCTGCATTGGGACGCCTACTTCACCATCCCCTTTGCATTCGGGCTGCAAGGGGTGCTCTACCTGACCGATACCGAGGCGGAGCAGGGGGCCTTCACCTGTGTGCCCGGTTTTCATCACCGCATCGACGCATGGCTCGCCGCGTTGCCCAAGGGGAGTGATCCGCAGATGCAGGATTTACATGCCCTGGGGCCGAAGCCGATCCCCGGCAAGGGGGGCGACATGGTCATCTGGCACCATGGCCTCCCCCACGGCAGCCGCCCCAACCGCGCTTCGGTGCCCCGGTTGGTGCAGTACATCAAGCTCTATCCGGTGCATCACGTCGGGTTGTAGAGGGCGCTGAGCCGCGCTGTATTACCTGCGATGTTGCCAACGGCTGCGTGCCCGAAAACCGGGTTCCCACACGCAAGACGCATGTTCCCAGTCACGTGTGGGGGCCCGGTTTCCGGGCGCTGCCGGTGGGTTGACTCCTCAAGCAACAACCGCCCCTACGAAAACCACCTTAAAAATGCCGCCGCCGTCAAAGCGGTCGCCCCGAGGGCCAGCGATACCCCCCAAACCGTGCGGGGGTGAACCAGGGGGCCGACCGCTTGGCGCCACCAATACAGGGCGGCGATGGCAAAGCCCAACCCGGCGCAAACCACCTTGATGCCCAGCGCGGCGACGGCGATGCCGTGGATGTCGGGGAAGTGGCCGTAGTAGTAGAGGCTGGTGGCTCCAAAGGCCCCCCCCGCAGCCACCTGCACCGCCCAGGCGATTGCCAGCCACAGCGCCAGGCGCCGATGGCTGGAGATCGAAGCCTGGACCCGCCACACCCCGATGGTCGCCAGCCCCACAATCGCCACCGCTCCGAAGTTATGGATCACCTGAATCAAGGCATAGAGAAGGTTCTGCATGGCGGCCCCCTACTGCACGGTGAACGATACGGAGGTTTCGATCCCGGTCAGGGTGTGGCTGGAGGTCGCCTCCTTGACCGCCACGGTGTGTTTGCCGGGGGTCAGGTCGGGCAGCGGCACCTTGCAGGGGCAGCGGGTCACGTCGTGGGTAATGATCGGGTTTTGGTCGTCGACGTAGACGTGCAGGTGGTTGCCGTTGGGTCCCAACGTCACCTCGTAGCGCAGCACGACGCCGCTGCCCCCCATCAAGGTTTCGCCCTGCTTGGGCGAGAGGAGGGTGATCGCTCCGCCGCCCTCGCCCCCCTGCGCCATCGGCATCGTTGGGACCTCTTTGGGGCCATAGCCCGAGGCCGAGGCGCCTGAGACCATCAGCAGCAGCGTGCAGGTCATCAACGCGGTGGGAATCGCAGCGAAAGGTCTGTTTTTCATGGCCGTCTCCTTTGTGGGAACACCCGCGGGGCATGGAGGGATCGATACGGGCATCGTCCTCCACTTTGGGGTTATGGAGACCTTGATTATTGAAATAAGTGCCTGATTTCATTGTTGAAAATATGGGGTTCATCCGTGCGAGCCCGACCCGACCCCCGGTTACTCCCCCTCCCAATACCCCAACGACTGACCCTCCCGACCCAGGTGATAGAACATCCTCGGTTTGCCCTCGGGGTCGGTGCCCAGGTTGGCCAGAATCCCGAACTTGCCCGAATCGGGGTATTCGGCAATTTCGGGCGACAACTTGGTGCTCACCGCCAGATAGCGCAGCTCCTCCACGCCGGTGTTGAGAATTTGATGGGCGGTTTCGGGGCCTCCGGGGGGGCAGGCGACGATGTCGCCTTGGCGGATGGGGTAGGTTTGCTCACCCATGCGCACCTCGCCGCACCCCTGCAACACGAAGAACATCTCTTCGTTGACGTGGTGGTTGTGCAAGGGAAAAGCCCGTTTACCGGGGGGGACAGCGGTGATGTTGTAGCCGAGCTTTTGAGCCCCCACCTTGGGGCCGATCATCCCGATTTGGGCGTCGAAGCGCTGCGCCGTCTCGCCGGTGGGGGCAAGGAAAGGGGGACGGGGTTCGAGGACAACATCGGCGATGTTGAGGATCGGTTTCATGGCAGGCTCCTTGGGGGATGGAATGGTGGAGGGTGGATGTTGGGGCATCCCTGCCCCCGGTTGGAATCCCTTGGGAAACGCTGATTCAAGGCCTCCTGCCTTGAATCAACACGCCTGGCAAAAACCAAAAGTAGGCGCCCTGAGGCGGCGATGGTTTTTGCTTCACGTTCAAAATCAGCAGGGCTTCGGCGACTTAGGTCGCCTCCTACGGACGTTCCTGATTTTGGCGGCCCATCCCTGGGCCGCTCGGAAGCGCTCATCCATCAGCGCTTCCCTTACCCCATGCTGTGCAGGCCGATGTGGTTGCCTTCGCAGTCCTGAAAGATGGCAATCGAGCCGATCTTCTCGCTGAGGAAGGTCTTGGGCATGACCACCTTCCCCCCCGCCGCCTCGACCCGTCCCAGCGGGGTGGCCAGATCGTCGCCGCCGTTCAGGTAGATCAGGCTCCCCCCTGGGCCTGGTTGCATATGCTCCGCCTTGCAGAGCGCGCCTCCGGTGGCCGGCTCCTCATTGGGGAAGAGGCCGAACTGCATCGGCCCCATTGCCTCGTGCCGCAGGCTGACGCCAAAGACCTCCTCGTAAAAGCGGGTGGCCCGCTCGTAGTCGGCGACGGGGATTTCGAACCAGTTGATCAGGGTGTTCATGACTGCCTCCATAAAGGTGGAAAAACAACGAGGCGAACAGGATGAACCGGGGCTCCTGACAGCGTGGTGTCAGCAGGGGATGTGGTGGGGGCGAGCGGGGGAGGGGTATCCTGACAACGGGGTGGCGGGAGGGCGGTGGCCAGAGGTTTTTTTGTAGGCCGGACCTCGCCGCGCTCCTCCGGCCTACATTTTTCCTGAGGTGTTTCATGCGCCGCGCCGATCGCCTTTTTCAGATTGTCCTTCTGCTCGGTCGTGGCCGGGCGGTGACCGCCCATGAGCTGGCCCAGGCGTTGGAGGTCTCCGAGCGCACCATCTACCGTGACATCGCCGACCTGTCGCTGACCGGGGTGCCGGTTTCGGGGGAGGCGGGGGTGGGGTACATGATGCGCGGTGGGTATCAGATTCCGCCGTTGATGTTCGACGCCGAGGAGCTGGCCGCCCTGGCGCTCGGGGGGCGGATGGTGCAGGGGTGGGGCGATGCCGACATGGGCAAGGCGGCGCAGCGGGCGCTGCTCAAGATCGAGGCGGTGATCCCCGAAGCCCGTAGGGATCAGCTCACCAGGCAAGCGATGTTGGTCCCCGATTTTCATGTTCCGACCAACATGGTCGCCCCTTTGAGCACCCTGCGCCGCGCCATCGAGGCCAGTCGCAAGGTCCGCTTCGACTACACCCGCGCCGACGGAAGCCCCTCCACCCGCACCGTCTGGCCCGCCGGGCTCTTCTTTTGGGGCGGCTCCTGGACCTTGGGGGGGTGGTGCGAGCTGCGCGGACAGCTGCGCACCTTTCGCCTGGACCGGATGGGTACCCTCGAAACCCTCACCGAACGCTTCGACAGTCGGGGGGGGGAGCTGCTGGAGGATTACATTCGGGCCGCTTCGGGGTAGGGAGGGGGGCGGTTTTGTGTGGGCGCGGCTCCTCCGGTCATTCTGAGTTTGTCGAAGGGGGCGCAATTGAAGAGGCAACCCGCTTCGTCATGCCCCCCTGAGCGATCCATCGCCATTCGCCACCGCGCTTCGCAGCCAGAGGTGGCCCCCTCCGCGTTTCTGGGCACCCCGTGAGTCCTTCGCCCCCGAACCCAACCCCCACAACCAAGGTTTCCCATGGCTGAACCGCTCAAAAACCAATACGGCCCCGAGATCCCCGCCCGCATCGCCGCCATGATTGCGGCGGTCCACCCCTCTTTTGCAACCGAACTTTTCCTGGTCGACGCCCTGGACGGCTACGACGACCTGTCGCTCACTCAGCGGGGTTGGGCCATCGCCCGGGCGTTGCACCGCCATTTGCCCGACCCCTACCCCGAGGCGGTTGAGATTCTGCTCGGTAGCCTCGGCCCCAAAATCGAATCCGTCGAAGGGGCGGGGATGGCCCCCTTTGTCTACCTGCCCCACGTCTTCTTTGTCGCCGAATACGGTCTTGGGGATTTCGAAACCTCGATGCGGGCGCAGTACGAACTCACCCAGCGCTTTACCGCCGAGTTCTCGATCCGCCCGTTTTTGCGGCAGCACCCCGAGGCGACCCTGGCCCGGCTGACCACCTGGACCCAGGACCCCAGCCACCACGTCCGCCGCCTGGTATCGGAGGGGAGCCGCCCCCGCTTGCCCTGGGCGCCACGTTTAACCCATTTTCAGCGCGACCCGGCTCCGGTGCTGGCCCTGCTCGAACGTCTCAAGGACGATCCCTCCCTCTACGTGCGCCGCTCGGTGGCCAACAACCTCAACGACATCGGCAAGGATCACCCCGATCTGCTGGCCGCCACCGCCCGGCGTTGGCTCGTCGAGGCCAGCCCGGAACGGCAATGGCTGGTCCACCATGCCCTGCGTTCGGCGATCAAGCGGGGGGAAGTGGGAGCGTTGGCGGCCCTGGGGGCGGGGCAGCAGGCCGATGTGGTGGTGGAGCGGGTCACCATCGACCCTGCTGTGCCCCACATCGGCGGAGGGGTGACCATCACCTTCGATCTGGTGTCGAGCGCCGTTCAGCCCCAGGATCTGCTCGTCGATCTGAAGATTCACTTCGTGAAAAAATCGGGTCGAACCACCCCCAAGGTGTTTAAAATCAAGCGGTTGAACCTGGCGCCGGGGGGGCGGGCGAGCCTGCGCAAAACCGTGGCATTAACCGCGATGAGCACCCGCCAACACTACCCCGGACGGCACGAGGTCGAGGCGGTGGTGAATGGTCGCAGCTACCCCATTGGGGCGTTCAATCTGCGGGACTGAACCTCCTGCATTCAATCCACGCGAGGTGTGCCATGGCATCCGACCGCTCTTTTGTTCAATACGTGTGTGACCAAATGGGGGCCGCTGGGCAGATCACCTTCCGCGCCATGTTTGGGGAGTACGCCCTCTACTGCGGCGGCAAGGTGGTGGCGCTGGTCTGCGACGACCGGGTGTTCCTCAAGCCGACCGCCGCCGCGCAGACGCTGGTGGGGGCGGTGGAGCAGGCTCCCCCCTATCCGGGGGCCAAGCCCCACTGGGTGATCGATGCCCTGCTCGACGATGCCGAAACCCTGGCGCAGTTGATTCACACCACCGCCGACGCGCTGCCCATGCCCAAGCCCAAAAAACCCAGGGCCCAAAAGAGGGCGAAGAAAGAGCCATCCGGGGGGGCGTAAGGCTCGACCCCGGTTTTGGCGTTGCATCCAAGCGCCCCGGATCAAGGCGGGGCCTCTTCGGTTGCAGAATTCCCCCGCACCACGCCACCGGCCCACCCCCAAAGAAGGTCGCCATGAGACACCTCGTCACCACCGTTACCACCCTAGAAGGGTTTGAGACTTGGCTGCGCGAGTCGCTACCGACCGACGCCGGGGCGGTGTTGATCCAGCTGTTTGTGGGTCAACAAGATCGGGTTTGGATGGAGGGCCTGGCCGCCGTGGCGACCCAGATTGCGCCTTGGGCGGTGGTGGTCGGGGCGACCTCGGCGGGGGAGATCGACCGGGGGTTGGTGCGGCTTAAAACGACGGTTGTCTCGGCACTGGTTTTCGATTCCAGTCACCTCAAAGGGGTGATGATCGAGGGGGATCGGGGACTGGAGGTCGGCAGGCAAATCGGCGCCGCCTTGGTCGACATTCCCGAACTCAAGGGGGTTTTGCTGCTCGCCCCGGTGACCCGAATCGACGCCGCCCAGGTGGCGCTGGGGCTGGGCGAGGTTTTGCCCGACACGCCCCTGTTCGGCGGCGGGGCAGCGGGGATATTGGGCCAGGACGACGATCCGGGTTTGCTGCTGGGCACCCGCATCAGCAACCGGGGCTGCGTCGCTGTGGCCTTGTCGGGCGCCGATCTGCACCTTGAAACCCACCTCTTCATGGGTTGGAAAAGCCTCGGCCCGGTGATGCAACTGACCGGGGTTGAGGGGTTCGACATCCGCACCATCGACGACGCCCCCGCCATCGAGGCCTATCGCAAATACCTGGGGATCGATCCCAGCGACGAAGAGCTTTTTTTGTTCGAATTCCCCCTGCTCATCCAGCGGGGCGAGCAAGCGGTGGCCCGCAACCCGGTCTCCTCCAGCCGTGGGGGGGCAGTGCGGTTGGTGGCCGATGTGCATCAAGGGGAGGAGGCTCGGCTCGGCTACCTCGATGTGGATGCCATCGCCGAGCGGGTGCGGGCGGTGCTGACGGTATTGTCCCGGTTTGCCCCCGAGGCGGTGCTGCTGTACTCCTGCATTTGCCGCCGATTTACCCTGCAAAACGATGTCGCGTTCGAAATCCTTCCCTTTCAGGCATTGGCTGCAACCGCCGGGTTTTTCACCTATGGGGAGTTTGCGCTCAGTGGTGGCGCCCCCCAGTTGCTCAACTCCAGCCAGGTGGTGGTCGCCTTGCGAGAGGGGGCGGCGGCGGGGCCGGTCACCCTTGCCGAGGATGCTCAAACGGTCGATCCCATCAGCCTGCGCCACGCCCGCACCACCAGCCGTCTGTTCCGGTTCATCGGCTCGTTGAGCGAGGAGCTGGAGCTGGCCAACGCCAGGCTGCGGTATCAATCGGAACACGACCCCCTGACCGGCGCCCGCAACCGCCGCGCCCTCGACGATGACCTGGAGCGGGAGATGGCCCGAGCCCATCGCTACGGTCGACCGCTGGCGCTGGTGATGTTCGATTTGGATCACTTTAAACGCTTCAACGACGACTACGGCCATGCGGCGGGGGACTTGGTGCTGGTGCGGTCGGTCGAGGCGGTGCATGCAGCCATACGGAGCAGCGACACCCTGGTCCGCTTTGGAGGCGAGGAGTTTTTGGTGTTGCTGCCCGAGACCGATCTTGAGGGGGCGTTTGAATTGGCCGAAAAGCTGCGCCACGCGATCCGGGGGCTTGTATTAAACCTGGGCGCCACCCCTTTACCCCCCGTCACCGCCTCCTTTGGGGTGGCCCTCTTCCCCCACCATGGCCACGATGGCGACACCCTGCTCAAGGCGGTTGATGCGGCGACCTACCGAGCCAAAGAGGGGGGAAGAGACCGGGTGGTGCGGGCCGAGGCAATCCCGTAACAACCCTGGGAGCGACACCAAGGGCGATGCGACCCCTTTTAAATGAGACCCTGTTCAAACCGGTCATTTCCACCGTCGATGAAGGAGCACCCCATGAGTCAGCACCAAGGGCAATGCCACTGCGGCGCAATCCGCTATCTGCTCAAGATGAAGCCGATGCGGGTGGTGAACTGCCACTGTAACTTCTGCCGGAGCCACACCGGCGCCCCCTTTTCCACCTTTGCAGCGGTTGCCCAAACCCGTTTCGAAATCGAGATGGGGGAGGAGCACCTGAGTCGGTACAAGGTGGGGGAGCGGGGGATCAAACACTTCTGCAGCCAATGCGGCACCCCTTTGTTCAACCAGAACCACAAGTTTCCCGGTTTGAACATGGTCTACCTCGGCACCCTGGCCAACGCCCACAACTTCACCCCCGCCATCAACGTTTGGTGCGATAGCAAACTCGACTGGGTTGATGGGGTTGGAACGATTGAGTCGAAGGGGCAGGGGGTGGAAAGGTCTTAAGGAAGCGCTGATGGATGAGCGCTTCCGAGCGACCCAGGGATGGGCCGCCAAAATAACGCTGTCGTAGAAGGCGACCTAAATCGCCGAAGCTCTGCCGATTTTAAAAGCGAAGCAAAAACCATCGCCGCCTCAGGGCGCCTACTTTTGGTTTTTGCCGGGCGTGCCGATTCAAGGCAGGATGCCTTGAGTCGGCGTTTCCTTAACCTGTTGGAGCGCCCCCTTCCCGCGTATCCCGCTGGCGTCAAGGGGATTCAACAGTCCGACACCTGTGGAGGCGGCTTGGTTGGCGTATCCTGACAGGCATTCATTCAACGCACCTTGAGGAGTCGTCGATGTACAGCGAAGAGGATCTCGATGCCGCCATCGCGGCGGGGGTACTGACCCCCGAGGCGGTTCATGATTTCAGGGCCCATGTGGCTGCACAGCGCCGCACGGTGGCGGTCGACGAGGAGCATGTGAGGCTGCTGAGCGGGTTCAACGACATCTTTGTGGTCATCGCCTGCCTGCTGCTGTTGCTGGCGGTCGGCTGGATCGGGTCGGAGGTGCTCGGTGCGCTCGGGCTGACCCTACAAGCGGCGACCGCCTGGGGGCTGAGTGAATTTTTTGTGCTCAAGCGGCGCATGGCGCTGCCCGCCATCGTGCTGCTGCTCGTTTTTGTGGGCGGCGTCTACCTGACCGGATTGGCCCTGCTGGAGGGACACGAGGGGTACGACATCATTCTGGCCGGGGGACTGGCGAGCGTGGCGGCTTGGCTGCACTGGCGCCGTTTCAAGGTGCCGATCACGGTAGCGGCGGGTATGGGGGCGCTGTCGGTGTTGGTGATCGGGACGCTCCTGCAAATGATTCCAGCGATCCGCGAGTGGGTGCTCCTGCTTGTCTTGATCGCTGGTGTCGGGGTGTTCGTGCTGGCGATGCGCTGGGATTTCAGCGACCGGGTCCGCGAGACCGGACGCTCCGACGTCGCCTTTTGGCTCCACCTTCTGGCTGCGCCGATGATGATCCACCCGGTCTTTACCGTGGCGGCCCACGGCGGCGAGCCCTCGTTGGGGCAGGCGCTGGTGGTGGTGGGGCTCTACCTGCTCATCGCCTGGGTTTCGCTGCTGATCGACCGCCGCGCCCTGATGGTCTCGGCCCTCGGCTACGTGCTCTACGCCTTTTCGAATCTGCTCAAACTCTACGGGGTGGTCAGCCTCGGCTTTGCCTTCACGGCGCTGGCCATCGGCGGCTTGCTCTTGCTGCTCTCGGCCTTTTGGCATGGCGCCCGGCAGGGGGTGGTCAGCCGGATGCCAGTGGGGTGGCAGGAGCGGTTGCCGCCTTTGCGGTGAAGACAGCGAAGTCAAGGAGCCCCTATGGCCGGCGTCCTGATCGAAGTCGGCAAGTCCTACACCCCGGCGCAAGAGATCGCACTTATGGAGGCGGTGATGGGGCGCTGCGGGAGGCGCTTCAGCTGCAGCACAACGACCGCAACGTCCGCCTCGTCGCCCACGAGTCCTACCGTTTTTTCTGCGCCCCCGAGCTGAACGAACCCAAACACTTCACCCACATCACCACTGACCTCTTCGCCGGCCGCTCCCTGGCGACCAAACGGCGCTTGTACATGAGCATCGCCGCCAATCTAGGGAAGCGTTGATTAAAGGCCTCCTGCCTTTTTCAGCGACGCTCGGCAAAAACCAAAAATAGGCGCCCATGAGGCGACGTGGTAGGAGCGCCGCCCTCGGCGCGATGGCGTCCCGCCCCCCGCAGCGTCATCCCCGCGCAGGCGACGTGGTAGGAGCGCCGCCCCGGCGCGATGGCGTCCCGCCCCCCGCAGCGTCATCCCCGCGCAGGCGACGTGGTAGGAGCGCCGCCCCGGCGCGATGGCGTCCCGCCCCCCGCAGCGTCATCCCCGCGCAGGCGACGTGGTAGGAGCGCCGCC